>DRKG01000304.1 GCA_011051855.1 bacterium
CATCGAGACCGGCCGGGTCGCGAAGCTGTCCGACGGTGCGGTGTGGGTGCGTTATGCCGACACGGTCGTGTTCGCGGCCGCCAACAGCAGCAAGGCGCCGGAGCACATGGACTTCTTCCCACTGACGGTCGACTACCGCGAGAAGATGTCGGCCGCCGGTGAGATCCCGGGCGGCTTCTTCAAGCGAGAGGGTCGGCCGAGCACCAAGGAGATCCTGACCTGCCGCATCATCGACCGGTCGATCCGGCCGATGTTCCCCGATGGCTTCCGCCGCGACGTGCAGGTGCTGTCGCAGTGCCTGGCGAGCGACCGCGAGAACGACGGCGACATCCTCGCCGCGATCGCGAGTTTCGCCGCGTTGGCCGTCAGCTCGCTGCCGCACGGCCGCACGCTCGGCATGGTGCGCATGGGCTACATCGATGGTGAGTTGGTCATCAACCCGACCTGGAGCCAGTTGCAGAGTGACGCGAACAAGCTCAACCTGACGGTCGCCGGTCACTCCGACGCGGTCGTGATGGTCGAGGCCGGCGCCAGGGAAGTGAAGGAGGACGTCGTGCTCGAGGCCCTCGCCGAGGCGCACGAAGTCATCAAGGAGATCGTCGAGATGATCGAGGAGCTGGCCGCCAAGGTCGGCAAACCGAAGATGGAGTTCGACGCTCCGGTTGCCGACAAGAAGCTCGAGAACGCGATCGCGAAGAAGTACGGCAAGCTGCTGGCCTCGGCGCCGGTCACCCCCGGTCCGAAGCAGGTGCGCCAGGCGGCGATCAAGGCCGCCAAGGAGGAGGTCCTCGCCGCGTTCCCGGCTCCGGACGACCTCGACGACGCCGGCCGCAGGGCCCACGAGAAGCTGGTCGGCGAGATCGTCACCAAGATGGTCAAGCAGGCCGAGCGCGATTCGATCCTCGACGACGGGGTGCGCGCCGACGGTCGTGCGACCGACACCATCCGCCCGATCACCATCGAGGTCGGCGTGTTGCCGCGCGTGCACGGCTCGGTGCTGTTCACCCGCGGCGAGACGCAGGCGCTCGGTGTCGTCACTCTCGGCGGCACCGATTCGCAGCAGATCATCGACGGTTTGATGCCGGAACCGCGCAAGCGCTTCTTGCTGCACTACTCGTTCCCGCCGTTCTCGGTCGGCGAGACCAAGCGCATGCTGGCGCCGGGCCGTCGCGAGATCGGCCACGGCGCGCTCGCCGAACGCGGTTTGGAGCCGGTGCTGCCGAGCGCCGAAGAGTTCCCCTACACGATTCGCGTGACCAGCGAGATCATGGAGTCGAACGGTTCGTCGTCGATGGCCACGGCCTGCGCCGGCACGCTGTCGATGATGGATGCCGGCGTGCCGATCAAGCAGCCGGTCGCCGGCATCGCCATGGGCTTGGTCATGGAGGGTCGGGACTACGCGATCCTGTCCGACATCCTCGGTAGCGAGGACGCCTGCGGCGACATGGACTTCAAGGTCGTCGGCACCGGCCGCGGCATCACCGCGCTGCAGATGGACATCAAGTGCGAGGGTCTGACCCGCGAGATTCTCGCCGAGGCGCTCGAGCAGGCGCGCGAGGGCCGTCTGCACATCCTGCGTGAGATGCTGAAGGCGCTGCGTTCGCCGCGCAAGCAGCTCAGCCCGAACGCGCCGCGTCTCGAGTCGGTGCAGATCCCGAGCGAGAAGATCGGGCTGATCATCGGGCCGGGTGGCAAGAACATCCGGGCGATGCAGGAAGAGTACGAGGTCAAGATCTCGGTCGAAGACAACGGCATGTGCGTCATCACCGGCGTGAATGGCGAACTCGTCGACAAGTGCCTCGAGCACATCAAGGCGATGACAGCCGAGATCGAACTGGGTGCGGTCTACAAGGGGCGCGTCACGGCGATCAAGGAGTTCGGCGCGTTCGTCGAGATCCTGCCCGGGCAGGAAGGCTTGGTGCACGTCAGCGAGTTGTCGAACGACTTCATCCGCGCGGTCACCGACGTCGTGCGCATCGGCGACGAGATCGAGGTCAAAGTCATCGCGATCGACGATTTCGGCAAGGTCAAGCTCAGTCGCAAGGCGCTGCTCGAAGGTGGCGACGAAGCGGTTGCCGATGGTGATGCGGACGCTGACGACGATGGCGAGGGGCGGCGGCCGGTGCGCGAGCGCAGCAGCCGTCGCGATCGGGGCGACCGCGAAGATCGCGAGGAGCGTCGCCCGCGCCGTGAGCGCGGTGAGCGTCGTCCCCGCGCCGACCGCGAGGAAGGCGGCGACCGCGAGGAGCGCCGTCCGCGTCGGAGTCGTCGTGATTGGGACGAAGAGGACGATGCGCCGCGCGCGCGCCGTCCGCGCCGCGTCGCGCGCGAGGACGAGGTCGAGGGTCGCGACGTGGACCGTGAGGAGCGCCGCCCGCGGCGCGGCCGCCGGGACGAGGAGCTCGCCGATCGCGACGACGTGCGACCGCGGCGTCGTGCGCGCGTCGTGCGCGACGAGGATATCGACGAGGAACCGCGGCGCAGCCGGCGGCCGCGTCGGGACGACGCGGATGTCGAGGATGCGCCCCGTGTCCGCAGCCGCCGTCCGCGCCGCGACGAGGACGCGGACGACGAGGATGTGCGCCCGGTCCGCCGTGCGCGCCGGGACGACGACGATCGTCCGCGCCGGGGACGTTCGCGCCGCGATGGCCGAGGTGTCTCGGAGGAGCCGACCGAGGAGCGTCCGCGCCGTGCGCGCCGGGACGACGACGACGACGATCGTCCGCGTCGCCGCTCGTCGCGCTCGCGTTCGTCGCTGCCGATGGCGGAGTTCGACGACGGCGATCTGGACGACCGTGACCGTGACCGCGACGGCGGCCGGGACAAGGAAGTCTCGTTCGCCGGCGAACTCGAGTCGATCGACAGCGTGATCGGCGACGAAGACCGGCGTCCGCGGCGCCGCCGTCGTTCGCGCCGCGACTGAGCGGGTTTGCGCTGCGGCGTTTACGTCGCGGCGCGCGCGGGATGCGATGGCGGCTGTGCCGGTGGCTGATTACGATCCGCCACCAGCATGCTGCGCCTGTTCGCCGTCCTGATCTGGCTGGCCAGTTCGGCCTGGGCTGCTCCCCAGGCGCCTGGAGAATTGGCCATCCGCCACTTTACGCCCGTCGTCGACGGCGAACTGTCCGAGTGGAAGTCCTTTGAACCCATCTCTTTCCGTAGAGATCAGGTGTTCGAGGGCGCCGCTCGTTGGCGTGGCGTAAAGGACGCATCGGCCGACTTTCTGGTCAGTTGGGACAACAACCGCCTCTACCTGGCGGGCACGGTGCGCGATGACCAAAACACCGGCGGCGAGGTCGGTCAGGACGAGGTCGATTGCATCGAACTGCACCTCGGGCCGGGCGGCGACGATGCCGGTGGGCGGGCAGCGTGCCGCGTCCTGCGACTGTTCCCGCTGCAGGCACACCGCCCGTGGGCGTGGGGAGGCGGCGAGCGTGCCGCCCCCGAGGAGCCGTTGCAGCCGGTGGCCCAACTCGCCGGGATCACGGTCGTCGGGCGAGCGACCACGGCCGGTGGCTACACCTTCGAAGCGGCGATCCCGTTCCACCACTTCCCGATGTTGCAGCCGGGTGCGACGCGCCTCGCGTTCGACCTGGTGTTGCGCGACCACGACCGTGGCGGCGGCCCGACGTCTCTCTCGTGGAGCCGCGGGGACCCGTTCGCCGCGGCACCCCAGGGGCGGCTGCGCCTACCGTCGCCGGGACTGCTCGCGCCGACGGAGACGGTTGCGCCGCTGTTGTCCGGGGAGCTGCTGAGCGACCTGCCGTACCTACTGGTGCCGATTCTGGCGCTGGTCGTGCTGGTGCTGCTGCTGCGCTTGTGGGGGCGCATCCGTGGGCGGGTGCGGTGGTTGCGCACCGCGATGGTGGTCACTGGCGTGGCGACGTTCCTGATCGGGTTGTGGTTGCCCCGGCTGATGATTTCGTGGCGCGCGGCGGACCAGCAGGAACGGCTCGAAGGGCGGCTCACGAACCTGCAGCGCATGCTGCCGCTGCTCGAAGGCGGCACGCTGGAGAGCTACCGCGGCGCCAGCCGGGATCGGGCGGTCGTCGATCTGGTCAGTGGTCGCTCGATCGTGCGGCAGCGCTACACCAGCTACCGATCGCTGGTCGACGTCGCACCCGCTCGGTTCGGCCCGCCGACGCGCACCTTCGACGACCTGCCGGTGCGATGCTACTGGCTTCCGCTCGGGGTCGAGCACCCGGCGAGCTTCCAGTTCGACCCGCCACTGCAGGGAACCGAGCTGCATCTGGTGGTGGCGCGGCCCTATTCCCCGTCGCTCGCTCTTGGCACGGAGCCTTCGGACTTCCCGCGCCTCGACCTCGAACTCGACGACGGCCGCACGAAGCAGCAGCGGGGGATCGAACTCAACCTGCCGTTCACCGATGCGACGTCGCTCGGCCGCGAGTTCTGGGTGGCGTGCGTGGTGTCGATCGACATCGGGCCGGAGTTGCGCTCGCTGACGGTGGCCGGCAGCGGCGATCCCGAACTGCGCCTGGTCGGCATGTCGCGGCAGAGCGTCGGCGGAGACATCGCCCCGCTGTCGCTCGGCGAACCGACGCGCGACGGCGTGCTCACCGACCTGCGCGGTCCGTATCCGCAAGATGCGGGGATCGAACTCGCCCCGGGGGCCACCGCTACGGTGACGATCCCGGAGCAAGACGACCCGCCGGAGCAGTTGTGGCTGTTCTATCGGGGCGTGTATCCGCGCCTGCCGACGTCCAACCCGGGTGCGCGCGTGGCCGAGGTGTCGCTGCACTTCGCCGATGGCCGGCAGAAGCGGACGATCGTGCTCGAGCACCAGGTTTCGATGTTCTACGAGCTCGCGGTGCACAACACGCGCGATGACCCGCCGGCGGATTCACCGGTGTCGATCGCGCTGACGTGGGTGGACGAGAGCCAGGAACGTCACATCAACGTCGGCTACCCGGTGCGGGACTTGCCGAGCGACACTTCGGTATCGGCGATCGAGTTCACGAACCACTCCGACTACCGCGTGCGGTTCCGGTCGGTGGTGTTCGTCGACGAACGGGCCGTCTCGCCGCAGGATCCGCCGGACTCGCCGCTGGAACGAGAAGGCCACCTGCGCCGCTTGAAGTCGGAAGCGCTCGCCGAGCTCGGCTCCACCGTGATCTCGATCTACCGCAACGGCGAACTCAGCGAGTCGACGTTGCCGGCGGACCAGCGGCAGGACGTGCAGGGGCTGCCGCGCTCGATCGCCGCCGATACGTCGCGCGTCGCCGCGGTGCTGCCGGACGGCGATCGCCGTCTGACCGTCTTTGCGCCGCTGCGCGGGGATGGTTGGGATGGTGCCGTGCTGGCCATTTCCTCGACCGACGAGGAGTGGGCCGAGTCGGTGCGGTTCGCCAATCGCCTGGGGTTGCTGCTGTGCCTGCTCAGCACGCCGTTTCTGCTGGTGCTGCTCAGCGAGTTGCTGGCGGTGGTCACCAATCTGCGTTTCCGCCTGATGACGGTGATGTCGGTCGCGTCGCTGGCGCCGCTCGGATTGCTGTCGTTGGTGCTGGTGCAGGTGCTCGAGAGCGGCCACGCCACCGAACTCGAGGAAGGCGTGCGCACGACCGTGCGCAGCGCGATGGCGCGGCTCGCCGACGAGAAGGAGGGCGTGCGCGCGTCGGCCCGGCAGTGGTTGCAAGACCTGGTCACGCTGGCGGCCAGCAAGCTCGCGGAAGCGGAACGACCGACCAGCAGCGGGGTCGCCGAAGAGCTGCAGAACCTGCTCTCCGGCCAACTGCCGCCGGAGTGGCGCGGCGGCTTCCTGCGGCTCGAATGGCAGCCGAAAGACGGCGGCGAGCCGGTCGTGGTCGTCGCCGGTGACGAACGCATGGTGCGCGCCGAAGCGCCGGCGCGGCTCGATCCGGGCCTGTTCATGCAGTGGGGGCAGTTGATGCTCGGCGTGCGCGCCGAGCAGGTGGCCCCGCCGGGCTCGTTCGCGCTGACTGCCGGTCGGCCGCTGGACGGTGAACTGCTGGGCGCGCTTGCGCCGGGCCACGATCTGTTGCTGACCGACGTGCGCGGTTATCCGCTCGCGGCCAGCGCCGGCCGTCCGTCCGCCGATCGCCTGCTGCAACAGGCCTACGATCCGCCGACGATGGCCGAGCGTGAACGGGCGCTCGCCGCCGGCGAGAAGCTGCACCAGCCGGTGATCGCCCGCGAATCGTCGCCGTCGGGCGACCGCGTGGTCGGCATCGACGTGCTGCGCGATCTGCAGGAAACGCCGCGCGGCATGTTGGTGGTTGCACTGCCCGATGAACGAGCGACGCTCGATCTCGCCATCGGCAGGATTCCGGTGCGCGCCTTCTTCCTCCTGGTGGCCGGCTCGCTGGTCGTGCTGGCCGCGTTCCTGTCGTTCGTCGTCAGCGGGCGGATCAGCCGGCCGATCGAACGCCTGGAGAAGGGGGCGCAAGCGCTCTCGCGCGGCGTGTTGACGACGCGGGTGCCGAACGACGAAGGTGGTCAGGTCGGGCGTCTGACCCGCGCGTTCAACCAGATGGCCGAGGATCTGGAGGGGCGGCTCCAGGATCTGCAGGCGCTCAACCGCACGATGGGCGATCTCGCCGCCGAACACGACGAAGGGCGTGCGATCGAAGTGCTGCGTCGCTTCTGTGCCAACCATTCCGGCGCCGATGCGGTCGTCACGACGATGCTGGACGAATCGGGGGATGCGTTGGTCGTCCGCGCCGGTGGCGAGGCGCGCGGCCGGCGGATCGGGCTCGGTGGCACCTCCGTGGTGTCCCTGGTCGGGCCGTTCTGCTGCCGCGACGGCGGCGGCGGGCTGCCGGTGCCTTGGTGCGAGGCCTTGCCGCAGAGCCGCGCCGTGCTCGGCTTGCCGATCGCGTTCGCCGGCCAGACCCGCGGCGTCGTATTGCTCGGTTTCGATCTCGACGAGCCGTCGCCCGTCGACCTCGAACTGCTGAACACGGTCGTCGCCCAGGCCGCCAGCGCCTGCGAACGATCGCAGTTGCAACGCCTGGCCGTGCTCGATCCGGTCACCGGTGTGTTCGCGCCCGAGTACTTTCACGGACGCGTCGTCGATGAGGTGTCGCTCGCGCGGCACGGTGGAGAATCCTTCGCGTTGCTCGCGTTCCGGGTTTCGGAACAGAACCGCACGGCCGAACGCTTGCAGCGATTCGTCGATCTGTTGCGATCGCGATTGCCGGAGCACGCATTTGCGGGCTACGGCGGCGGCGGCCAGTTCCTGGTGGCGATGGCCCGCGTCGATCGTGCTGGCGCCGAAACCTTTCGGCAAGAGATCGCTTCGGCATGGCGATCGGAGGGGCGGAGTGTCGGCATCGAGACCGGCGTCGGCACGTTCGGCAGTGCGCTCGCGGTGTTCCCGGGTGAGGCGGCCTCGGCGGGATTCCTGTTCGAGGCGGTCCGAGCGCAACTGGCCGCCGATCCGGTGCGCGATGCCGTCGAGGCCGAATCGGATGCCAGTTTGTTGCGGGCGGGCGTGACCGCGGTCAGCGCAGCGATGCGGCCGGTCTACAGCACGCTGCGGCGGGTCGCGCCGACGGACCTGCCGATTCTGCTCGAGGGCGAGACCGGTGTCGGCAAGGAGGTGTTGACCAACCTGGTGCACCGCTGGAGTCGGCGCTCGCGCGGCCCGCTGGTCAAGGTGCACTGCGCGTCGCTGAGCGAGACGCTGTTGGCCAGCGAGCTGTTCGGTCACGAGCGGGGGGCGTTCACCGGTGCGGATCGCCGCAAGGTCGGGCGTTTCGAGCAGGCGCATGGCGGCACGCTGTTCCTCGACGAAGTCGGCGAGATCCCGCACGACGTGCAGGTGATGCTGTTGCGCGCCCTGCAGGAAGGCGAGATCGACCGCGTCGGCGGCACCCAGGCGGTCAAGGTCGACGTGCGGGTCATCGCGGCGACCAACCGGGACATCAAGCAGATGGTCGCGAACGGGGCGTTTCGTGAGGACCTCTACTACCGGCTGCAGGGCATGGTCGTGCAGGTGCCGCCGCTGCGCGAGCGGCGCGAAGAGCTGCCGGCCCTGGTCGAGCGCTTCCGGGTCGACATCGTGCGCGCCGGCCACGCCGAAGACCGTTCGTTCTCGACCGGCGCCCTCGACGAGCTGCTGGTCCAGCCGTGGCCCGGCAACGTGCGGCAACTGCGCACGACGATCTTCCGGTCGCTGGTGCTGGCGCGCGGCCTGGTGGTCAGTGCCGACGACGTGCGGGCGGCGCTGCGCGGCAGCGCGGGCGGTTCCGACGGCATCGGTGAGGCGAGGTCCTCGGTCGACGTCCGGGCGACCGCCGAGGAGCCGCTGTACCAGATGCCGCGGGCGCCGGCGGCCGCCTCGTCGGCCCCGGCAGGGACGGATTCCGGGCGGCCCACCCCGCCGCCGGAGGCTGCGGAGATCGGGGAGGCGGCGGAATCCCAGGAATCCGAGGAATCCCAGGAAGCGCAGGCTGCCGGGAATGCCGGCGAGTTCGCCGCCGCCACCGCCGACGGAATGCGCCCGGCGGCAGCAGCCGGGGGCCCCGAGGTCGACCTCCAGCGGGTCGTCCAGAGCCTGTCCCCACGATTGTTACAACTGCTGTCGCGGGTCCGGGAGTCGGGGCGCTACACGACCCAGGATCACATGGCCAGTTGTGGCATTTCCCACCGCACTGCGCTGCGGGATCTGCAAGCCCTTGTTCAGAAAGGCCTTGTGGAGCGCGTGGGCTCGCGTCGAGGCGCCTATTATCGGCCATCTTCGCTGGTGGCGGATTTGTGATCGGCTCGCGGCCGGTGATGACCGAAAGTTTCCACTGGCTCTCCACTGCCTGGCCGATTAGTTTTTTTGACTCGTAGGCGACCTTCCTGCAACGGTTTGCCGTTCCAACCGTCTGATGGCCGAATGGTTGGACCGGGGCTTGCTCAGGTGGCAAGCCGCGGTTGGCCGATTGCCAGACTGGGTCTTACCAAGCTGGATCTCAGGCATGAGTGTGAGCCCCGGCCGCGCTGGATCGAAATGCGAAAGGAACTGCTAGCCTCCCTGTTCTCGGTGGTCGTGCTCTGCGCGACCGCCTCCGCCCAGGTGACCCTGCGTCGCGGAGCCGTCGTCTACCACGGCAGTTCGGCCAACACGACCGCGCCCGCGACCATCAAGGAGAAGCGGGTGCGCGCTGCGACCCCGGAGTGGAAGAAGATCGAGGACCTCGGCATCGACCCTACCTCGGCACGCGGGAAGCAGTTGATCACCAAGATGAACAAGCGCATTCGGGCTGCGGTGAAGGCGGTCGCCGACAGCGAGGGGCGTGACATGGTGACGCGCAAGAAGGATCTGAAGGACGACCGTGGCCGCGAAGTCGTGGATCTGACCGACCTCGTCATCGCCGAGCTGGAGAGTTAGTCGTTCCGACCGGGGTGGCGCCGACCCCGGTCACCCCCGTGCTCCCCGGCGAAATCAGTCGCCAACGCAGGCGATGTGATCCAGAATCTGGTTCCGTGCGTCGCCCTCACCCGCAGGCATCCCGTCAGACTCCGGCTCCTCTGGCCCCGGCGATTCTGGCCCTGGCGCTGCCGATGGTCGCGTTCGGCTGTGTCAGTGCCGGCCCGCCCCGAAAGATCGGAGAGACCCTCGTCACGGGGGAAGTGCTCGCTGGCGGCGCCGGCGGCGCCGGCCCGATCGCGTGGACGCTCGACGCCGGGGCGGCGGCGGGGCCGAGGCCTGCCACGGGGGCGCGCTCGACGCAGGATCCCCAGGGGCAGGATGAGACCCCCGAGCAGCGCGACGCCCGCCTGCGGCTACAGTTCGGCAGCAACGTGCTGATCGCCGCCGACGGTTCGGTGACCAAACAGTACTTCCTCGCCGGCGATCTGGCGCAGACGTTCCTGAAGCTGATCGCGCCGATCTCGCCCGACAAGCCGCCAGACACCGCGCGCAAGCCGCTGACGCCACCCAAGCCCGGCACCAGGATCGGCGGGCCGACCGCGACCAGCGTGCTCGGGCGCATGCTGCGCCAGCACGAGGTCGAGATCACCTACGTGCCGGACTTCGAGGTGCTGACCGGAGCACCGCTCGTCGACACCAGCAAGAAGCCGCTGGTCACCGGGGCTCCCGTCAACAGCAGCTACAACAACGCGCCGGGCGTGTCGCTCGCCCTGGTGACCGCGCAGCCTGCCGCGCTGGCCGCGTTCGAGGCTGCGCTCGACCTGTTCTACACCAGCATCCCGCAGATCGAGATCAGCGTGTTGGTGGTCGAATACAACACCGGGGATGCGCTGTCGTTCGGCGTTGCGCAGGTCGACAGCAACACGCCGATCCTCGGCAACCTCACCAGCAGCCAGTTGGTGCGCAACTACACGTCGGCGTTCCAGGCCAGCCAGCCGATCATCGGCGTGTCGCCGGTGGCCGACATCGGCCGGTTCGCACTCGGGGGTATCCACGATGCCTGGGAACTCAACGCGCTGATCGAGGTGCTCGAGGCCAACAACCTCGCCGACATCTCGAGTTCGCCGAAGCTGACCGTGCGCAACGGCGGCGTCGCGGCGATCTCGACGCTGACCGAGGTGCCGTTTCCGCAGGCCAAGTTCAACCAGCTCGGCGCCGAAGTGGCGACCAACATCACCTTCAAGCCGATCGGCGTGCGGATGAACATCATTCCGGTCATCGCCGGCACCGATTCGGTGATCTTGCAGGTGTTCGCCGACGTTTCGGCGGTCACGGGCTTTGCCGACACCGAGCCGATCGTGACGCCGATCACCAGTCAGCGCACGGCGGTCACCACCGTCTACCTCAAGGATGGCCACACCCTGGTGATCGGCGGGCTGAAGTCGAAGACTCTGTTCGAGAACGAGACCAAGGTGCCGATCCTCGGCGACATCCCGATCCTCGGCTTCCTGTTCCGCTCGAGTTCGACGGTGCGCAACGAGACCACGGTGGAGTTCCACATCACGCCGCGCATCGTCATGGACCGGGGATCGCCGAGCCTGGGATCACCTTTCTGACTCCGCAGTTCGGCCCCGGCGGAAGGAAGCAGCTATCATCGGCGTCCGAGACCTGCCGATGTCGACTCCTCTCCAGTGCCAGAAACCGACTCTGACCGGTGCCGTCGCCGTCGCCGTCGCCGCCGAGCGGCAGCGCGGCGTCGCGCTGGTGATGGCGCTGATCTTTTCGATCCTGCTCTACATCCTGGTCGCCGAACTGGTCGTGTCGAGCCGCATGGTGCGCGCGACCGGCGAGAACGACGCGCTGCTGGCGCGGATGCGCACGCAGATGTACTTCCAGTTGATCGAGGCCGAGGACAAGCTGCTGGCGGACCTGGCCGGCGCGGCGGCGGGTGGCGGGGATCCGACCGCGAACTGCGATTCGAGCCGTGATGCTTGGTTCGAGCCGGTCGGGCACCCGGACAACGATCTGACGACCTACGTCTGGATCGAAGACGAGAACCGCAAGTTCAACCTGCTGACGATTTGGAGCCCCGACGAGGACTTCGCCAACGACATGCAGGAAGGGCTGACGCGGCTGATCGACACGATGCGCGAGGACACCGAGTTCGACGTGCCCGGCAGCGACGCGGCGCTGATCGTGCAGGAGATCCTCGAGTGGGGCCGCCGGCCGGACACGACCCAGATGCCGACACCGCGGCTGAAGAGCGACGACGAGGAAAGGCCGGATCTGCACATCCCGTTGCACCTCGACGAGCTGATGATGCTGCGCTCGATCGACGAAGACCTGTTCTTCGACAAGGTCATCGACGAACGCTGGTATCCGGGCCTCGAATCGCTGCTGACGATCTGGACGTCCTTGGTCAAGGATCCGGGCGACCCCGAGAAGGTCGCGCGCCAGCGCGCGATCGCCGAGGCACGCGGCGAGCGGGTCGAGGAGGAGCCGGCTGCAGGTGAACCGGCTGCCGGTGCTGCGGCGGCCAACGGCGAGGAGCAGGGGCCGCGGCAACCCGAGGGACTCGGCATCCACGTAAACGTCAACACCGCGACGTGGCCGGTGCTGCGTGCTCTGTGGGATCCGAGTCGGGTGCCCGACCGCATCATCGACGCGATCATCCGCTACCGGAACGAGATCGACGAAGAAGCGACCGAGGCCGCCGCGGAGGAAGGGGCGGTCGAGTCGTCGGATTTCGGCGACATGCGCCTCGGCGAGCAGCCGTTGCGCAGATTCTTCGAGACGCTCGACGACCTCGAGAACGTCGAGGAGTTCGCGCAGATCCCGGACGAAGAGGTCAAGGCGGAGATCAAGCGGGGGCTGACGACCAACAGCGAGGTGTTCTCGATCCACCTGGCGACGCTGTTCAAGCGCAACGACAGCGAGCGGCACCGCGTCTACCTGCTGCGCCGGGCGCGCTCGATCGTGTTGCGGCTCGACGAGGGGGACGAAGGCAAGATCGTACCACTGATCCCGTTCGAGGAACGAGTCGGTGTGCGCGTGCAGCCGGTCGAGATGCAGAACGACCGCGACTTCGATCTGCGCGAACGCTACCTGGAGATGGATCAGTTCGCGCAGGAGGAGCGGGCCTGGAACCCCTTCCTGATCGATTTCTACCTGCCGGCATACGTGCGCGAAGAGTTCTTCAGCTACCGCTGAGCGACGGGCCGCCGATGTCCCGTCCCGCCGACCCGACGCTGCGCGAACGCCTGATCGCCGCCGCCACTGCCGAGTTCGCGGCGAGCGGCTATTCGGGGGCGACGCTCGATGCGATCGCCGCGCGCGCCGACGTGACCAAGGGCGGGCTCTACTTCCACTTCGCGGGCAAGGAGGAACTGTTCTTCTCGGTGCTCGACCATTGGCGCGAGCGGCGCCGTCGGGAGTTGCAGGTGCAAGGGCCGGGCGAGGGCGGTGCCGCCGCCGCGCTGCGCGAGTTCCTCGCCGGCTACCTGCGCTTCCATCTGCGCGAGCCAGCGGCGACCCACCTGCTGCGGGTGCTGGCCACCGAACTGCGCGGCCGTTTTACCGCGCGTCTGCGCGAGGACGACCGCCAGGAGCAACGCTGGTTCCGGGCGCGCGTGCGGGAGTTGCTCGAGTTGGGGGTGCGCGACGGCAGCCTCGTCGCCGAGGACCCGGCGTCGGCGGCGTTCGTCTTGTGCGGCGCGATACTCGGCATCCTGTTGCAGTGGCACACGGCCGCCGACGATGTCGAGATGCACTGCGACGAACGTGTCCTGGCCGAGCACTTGGTCGCCGGTTACGCGACCGGAGGCGGCGCTGCGGGCGGTAGCCGCGGCGAGGTCGTCGGCGACAGCGAGTTCGACTTCCGGCCTGCGCGTGACAGCGAATGACCGGCGCGGCATGCTGCGCTGCGTGCTGCCGCCGCTGCCGAAGGACTTCCTGCTGTCGGTTGTGATGCCCGTGTTCAACGAGCAGGAAACGCTCCGCGACATCGTCGCTGCGGTGCTGGCGGAGCCCACCAACAAGGAGCTGATCCTGGTCGACGATGGCAGCGTCGACGAGAGCCGGGCGATCCTCGAGGAGCTGGCGCAGCGCCCGAACGTGACCGTGATCCTGCGCGAACAGAATCGGGGCAAGGGGGCGGCGCTGCGCGTCGGGTTCGCCGCCGCCCGCGGCGACGTCATCGTGGTGCAGGATGCGGACCTCGAATACGACCCGGCCGATTACGGCCGCCTGCTGGTCCCGATCGTGCGCGGCGATGCCGACGTCGTCTACGGATCACGCTACTTGGTCGACGCCGACGAGCCGGACCGCGAACGCGACAGCTTCTACCACTACCTCGGCAACCGCGTGTTGACGTTCCTCAGCAACCTGGTCACGGGCCTCAACCTGACCGACATGGAGACCTGCTACAAGTGCTTCCGGCGCGAAGCGCTCGCGGGGCTCCACATCCGCAGCGAACGCTTCACCGTCGAACCGGAGATCACCGCCAAGCTCGCGCGGCGCGACCTGCGCATCTGGGAAGTGCCGATCCACTACCGCGGCAGGAAGTATGCAGACGGCAAGAAGATCGGCTGGCGCGATGGCGTCGCCGCGCTGTGGGCGATCGTGCGCTATCGCTTCCGGGACTGAGTCGAGAACGCCTGCGCGCCGTCAGAACACGATCCCGAAGCCGAAGAACAGCCCATCGTAGCCGGCGTCGTAGGCGGGGATCACCGCGCCGCCCTCGGGGTCGCTGCGATCCATCGATGTCCAGCGGCCGATGTAGTTCGCCTGGAACTCGACCCGCCCGTAGCGCAGGCGCAATCCGACTTCGATCCCGGCCCAGGCGGTCGACGAATCCCATTCGCGGGCATCGCCGTCGATTTCGATGACCGTGCCCCCGCCGCCGATGCCGAAGCGGCCGAACGCCGCGAGGCGCAGGCGCCCGCGGTGCACGAGCGTGACCTCGGGCTCGATTTCGAAGTAGGGGCCGATCGACGTGTAGTCGGTCTGTGCGTAGGTGAAGTTCGAGAACTCTTCGTCGAGGTTGAGGTTCTCGACCCGCACACCGAAGCGCATCGGCATGCGGAAGCGGTGCTCGCGGATCTGGTAGCCGACGTGGGCGAACAGGTGGGATTGGGTCGCCTGCACGCGGCTGCCGGTCACGCCTTGGAACAGGTCGTCGTCCGAGCGCAGGGCTTCGAGCCGGATGCCTGCGCCGAAACCGCGGCGCGCAAAGCCTTCGACCTCGATGCGGGCGAGGCCGGCGCCGGCGTCGTCGCGGCGCGGGGAGGCGCCCGACTCGTCGAACTCGAACGAACCGCCGGCGATGCCGAACGAGGCGCGGAAACGCTCCTGGGCGAGGATCGGCGTGGCGAGCGAAGCGGGGATCAGGGCGAGTAGCAGTGCGAGCTTCTGCATGGTCGGGATTCTACGGGATGGCACAGGCAGCCGGTCGGATCCGGGCGCCCGCCCGCCAGCGCAATCCCGGTCGGTGCGCTGCACGGAATCAGCTCGCGGGCGTCACAAGATGTCGAGCACGCCGCTATGGCCGTTGGTCAGGGTCTCGACCGCGGCGCGGTAGTTGATGTTGGCGCTGATGGCGGCGTGCCAAGGGAACTCGGCCCGATCGGCGACCGCGCCGAGCGCCACCGCAGCAAACGCTCGGGCGAGGTCGCCGCGCGCCGAGTCGGCCAGAATGCGCTGCAGCGGAGCGATCGAACGACGGTCGCCGATCTTGCCGAGCGCGCCGGCCACGGCCGCCAAGGTGGCGAGGTTCTGACCTTGGTCGCGGAGGCGTTCGTGGAGCCGATCGGCTGCCGACTTGTCGCCGAGCACGCCCAGTGCGATCGCAGCCTGGACGAACAGCCGGGTGCGGCGCGTGGCTGCGTCCATCACCGTCTGGATGGCTCCGACCGCCCGCCGCTCGTTCATCAGCGCGAGGCCCAGGCACAGGTAGCCGGCCTGTTCCTGCTTCTGTGGTTCCCGCTGTAGGCGAAACTGCATCGTCGGCGCGGCGTCGCGGTGGCCGGCCAGGCCGAGCGCGATCCCGAGCGCGCCGACGAGCTTGGGGTGCCTGGCTTGCTTCAGCTCGGTCAGCAGTGCGTCGCCGAGTAGCCGGTCCGGCGCGCAGTCCTGTCCGTGCGCCTCGCAATCGACATGGCGCTGCCACGCGTCGACTCCGAGTGCGAGCGCCGCCCAGGGGCGCTCGAGAGCCTTGTGCCCGGTGTGCAGCACGCGGAGCAGGAACTTCCGGTTTCGGGTGCCGCCGATCTGGCCCAGTGCCAGCAGCGCGAAGTAGCGCGTCTGGGCGTCCTTGTGCTCCTCGAACGCGCTCATGAGCAGTTCGCTGTAGCCGGCGTCGCGGCTGAACCGGTCTTCGAACGGCTCGCAGAGCTGGCCGAGCGCGAGTGCGCACGAACGCGCCAGGTCGTGGCTGTGGCGGCGCCGGTTCTCACCGGCGAGCTCGGCGGCGAAGCGCTGCCGGAACTCGTCGCTGCGCGCATGCTCGCGGCCGATCAGCTTGACGATCGCGGTCGGACAATGCGCCTGGATCAGACGTTCCCCGGCGCCCAGGTCGCGCTCGTAGTAGTGCAGGAGTGCATGGACGGCCGCGTCCAGTCTCGGGGCGGCTGCGGCATCGTCGCGGTCGAACGCGAGCAGGCCGGTGCCGACGATTGCCGCGACCTTGAGGTTGCGGTCGCGCACGCGGTCGTCGTTGAGCACCGTTGCCATCGTCGCGAATGCGCGCTCCTTGATCGCCAGGTCGTTGCTGCCGTGCGCGAGCAGGCCGAGGCCGTAGAGCGCAAACGCGCGCGTGCGCGCGTTCACGTGTCGGCCGTGGATCTTGCGCGCCCGCGCCGCGTCGAGCGCGAGGTCGGCGAGCAGGTCGACGGTCTCGGTGGTGTCGATGCCCGCGATGCCGAGCGCCAGGGCGGCGGTTTCGCGGACTTCCTGGTTGTCGCGGGTGAGCCGTCGCGCGAACACGTCGTGGAGGCGGAAGTCGGGATGGTCGACGCCGATCCTCGCCATCGCGATCATGCACGACGAGACGATGTCGCGTTGCTCAGTGGTGTCGAGCGCACGCTTCAGCGCCGGCAGCACGTCGTTCCGGATCTGCCCGCGCGTCGGCTCCAGGTGGTCGCGCTGGCCGTGGCGCAGACCGGGCCCCATCCACGGGTCGTCGCAACCGGTGATCGGGCCGCCGCCGTGCACGGCTCTGCGGAGGCCGAGGAATCCGTGCTTGTTGAACTCCCACCAGAACGTCCAGTCGGTGAGATCATCGGCGAGCGGACTGCCGCGGCGACCGCTGCTGCCGGGGCGCGGGGGATTGCCACCGCAGCTCGGCCGCGGCACGCCGCCGGTCGGTGGGGGAACCGGGATGGGTTGCGATGGCCCGACCGGGCGGCCGGTCGGGCGGCCGGGGCTCGGGCCGCTGCCGCGCGGGTGAGGCGGGCCACCCGGGGTCGGCGGAACGACATCACCGGGGCCGCGGTAGACTCCGCCGTGGGCGGCGAGGGGCGTGCCCAAGAGGGCGACGGCGGTGGCGAACAAGACGTTGCGCAACGTGCAGGGACGCATTGGGAGACTCCTGGTCAGTGTCACACGCAGGCGACAGCGTGTGCGCGCTCCCTCGCAAGCAGTGGGCCAGACGCGCTGGTGTGCGTGTTCGGTGACGAAACCGACCCGATTGCTACGCCGGAGGAACGGTAGGCGCGGGCGGCGGTCCAAGGGGGCAACGGCCTTGACGCCCGCCGCTTGTTCCCAATCAGGCCTGCAGGTAGCGCCCGCGGATCGGCAGCACGCCGGCCATCGCGTTGCGCGAGTCGACGACCAGCTTGGCGTGTTCGCCGATCAAGCCCCAATCGATCGCCGAATGGTCGGTCACGATCAGCACGCAGTCGGTGCCGGCGACGGTCTCGGCATCGAGCGGCACGGAGTGCATGCGGTATTCCATGTACCTGCGCATACCGGCGAACAGCGGCACGTGCGGATCGTGGTAGCTGACATCGGCGCCGTGCTCGAACAGCAGCTTGATGATCTCGGCAGCCGGCGTCTCGCGCACGTCGTCGACGTCGGGCTTGTAGGCGAGGCCGATGACCAGCACGCGCGCGCCGCGCAGTGCCTTGCCGTCTTCGTTCAACCCTTCCATCGTGCGCCGCACGACGTACTCCGGCATGGCGTTGTTGACTTGCCCCGCCAGTTCGATGAATCGCGTGTGGTGGCCGAACTCCTTGGCCTTCCACGTCAGGTAGAACGGGTCGATCGGGATGCAGTGGCCGCCGAGCCCCGGTCCCGGATAGAAGGCCTGGAAACCGAACGGCTTGGTCTTGGCCGCGTCGACGACCTTCCAGACGTCGATGCCCATGTCGGCCAGCACCGGCTTGAGTTCGTTGACCAGGGCGATGTTGACACACCGGTAGATGTTCTCGAGCAGCTTGGCAGCTTCGGCGATTTCGGCGGTTTCGACCGGCACGACCTCGGCGATCGCGGTGCCGTAGAGCATCGTGGCGAGCTTGCCGCTGGCCGGGTCGACGCCGCCGACGAGCTTCGGGATCGTCTGCGTGGAGTGGTCCTTGCGGCCCGGGTCCTCGCGTTCGGGGCTGTAGGCGACGAAGAAGTCCTCGCCGGCCTGCAGGCCGGTGCGGGCCAGGATCGGCAGGCAGTCACCGCGTGTCGTGCCCGGATACGTCGTCGATTCGAGCGTGATCAACTGGCCGGGCCTGAGCACCTTCGCGACCATCTCGGTCGAACGGTGGATGTAGCTCATGTCCGGCTCGCCGTGCCCGCC
>DRKG01000305.1 GCA_011051855.1 bacterium
ACCGCGGTCGGGCGGTAGCCCCCGATCGCGGCGAACGTTAGCCCGATCTATGCATGAAACAGAGCCCCCGGTGCGCGCAATCCGCGTCCAGGCAAGGAAGGCGACTGCAGAAGCGCAGGCGTGGCCGTGGCCACGCCGAGCACTCTGCCAAGGAGTTCGCGGAGCGAACGGACGCCGCAGGCGGCCGCCTGACGCCGCATGGGCGTGGATGGTGCGTGCCGGGGGCTCTGTTTCACGCATGGATCGGGTTAGAATCGAATCTCCCCTCCGCGATCGTCGCGATGCCGTCGGCCGCTCGGCCATCGCCACGCCACCCCAGAACGACCCCGAGAACCCGCCCGATGTTCCTAGCCGTAACCCTCAGCAGCCTGTTCACCGTCGCCGCGCCGCAGGAGCCGGCCAAGCCGTTCCTGCCTGCCAGCGCCCACAAGTCGCTGGGCGACAAACTGCGCAAGTATCTGGCCGCCGAGAACGCCTACGACTTCGCCGAGAAGGCGAGGGAGCGGGAGAAGGCTGGCAAGGCGCGCCGCAAGGCCAAGGAGAGTTTCGAGAAGGAGTGGGCCAAGGCCGAGAAGAAGGGCGAAGTGCTCGGCTCGATGCCCGACCTGCGCGCGATCTTCCACAACTGCTTCGTGCGCGAGAACCCCAAGCACAGCAAAGGCCAGTTCGCCCGGCGGACCTACAAGACGCCCCGCGGCGACATCGAATACGGCCTGATGATCCCGAAGAAGTATCGGGCCACGACACCGTACCGCACGATCGTCGCGCTGCCGGGAGGCGAAAGCGGCACCTGGGTCAGCCCGACCGAGTACTTCAAAGCGACCTGGGACGGATCGCCGGCCCTGAGCGACTCGATCCTGCACATGCCGGTGCTGCCGAAGGGCCTGGAACTCGACCCGGTTCCGGACTACAGCCGCGAGGGCGCCGAGCAGGAAGAGGACCGTCGCAACTTCACGGTGCTGGGCAGCCTCGGCTTCGTGATGCACAACTACAACGTCGACCGCGCCCGCGTCTTCCTCGACTGCGGGCACGAGGCGTGCGGCTACGGGCTGCGCCTCGCGACCCTGTTCCCCGATCGTTTCGCCGGCGTGATTCTGCGCGACCCGGTGCCAGTCGACGAACTGCGTCTCGGCAACCTGCTCGGCCTGCCGATCCTGATGCTCGAGACCGACGCCAACCGCCAGGTGGTGCGCGCGCTCGAACAGCGCATCGGAGAAACGTGCCCGGGCACGGTGACGGTGCTGGCGGCCAAGGGCGCCTACCCGCACAAGGAATCCGGAGACGACATCCTCGCATGGATGTCGGACAAGAAGCGCGACATGACGCCGAAGCACGTCGTCATCGAGCCCAACCACGATCGCTTCCAGCGCGCCTACTGGGTGAACATCCTGGTTGCCGACTCGCTGCTGACGACCGGCCCGGACGAGAAGCCCCGGATCGAAGTCCAAGCCGATCGCGAGAGCAACCGCATCACCGTCGATGCCCGCGGCGTCGAGCGGTTCGAACTCCTGTTGAACGACGACCTGATCGACCTCGGCAAGAAGTTCACGGTCGTCATCAACGGCAAGGCAGTCGAGGAGCAGCGCCGACGCTCCTTCCGGGAAATGAAGAACCGCATGGTCACGCGCGGTGACTGGGACTACCTGTTCCCTGTGCGCTACGTGGCCTCGGTTCCGAAGGAGTGAGCGCGCCGACGCAATCGGGGTTGCGGCCCCTGCGCGCCGCAGCCGCGGCGCTGTTGTGCGGGTTCGGCGTGATGGCCGCAGAGCTGACCGCCGTGCGCCTGCTGGCGCCGCACTTCGGTGACAGCGCCTACGTCTGGACCAACGTCATCGGCGCGATCCTGGCGGCGATGGCCGTCGGTGCGGCTCTCGGCGGCCGACTCGCCGGGCGGGCGAATGCCGAGCGGTGGCCGTTCCGAGCGCTGCTAGCCGCGGCTACTCTGTTGCTGGTCGCGCCCTGGCTGACCGGTTGGCTCGGCGACGCCCTGCTGCCGGCGGATCTGCCGCTCGACGCGGCCATGCCGGTGTTGATCCGCGCCTCCCTGGTCGCGGCGATGCTGGTGTTCGCGCCGCCGCTGTTGCTCTTGGCGATGGTCACCCCCCTGTTGGTCGTGCTGGTCGCCCGCTCGGGCATCCCTCTCGGCCGCGCGGCCGGCGACGTCGCGGCAGCCGGCACCGCCGGCAGCCTGATGGGCACGTTTGCGGCGACACACTGGTTGGTGCCCGGGTTCGGCTGCCGCATGGCGATGGCGTTCGCCGCCCTGGGCTTGCTGGTGGCAGCCCTGCTGGTCGCGCCCGTGCGGCAGCGCGCCAATGCCGGCATCGCCCTGCTGGTGGCGGCGTTGGTGCCCTGGCTCCATCGGGGGCCGCTGCGGGCGCCGGCCCAGGGCCACCGGCTGCTCGCCGAACGCGAAACGCCCTACCAATACCTCCAGGTCGTGCGCAGCGAGGCCCCGCCCGAGCGCACCGCGCTGTTGATCAACGAAGGCCTCGATTCCTTCCACTCGCTCGCCATCGAAGGGTCGTGCTTCACCGACGGCGCCTACTACGACTGGCACGCGATCGCACCGCTCCTGGCCGGCGACGGGACGCGGCCCCGGGAGCTGCGCGCCCTGTCGATCGGCGACGCCGCCGGCACGCTGCGCGCCGTCTACGCGGCCGTGCACCCGGGGGTGCCGGTGGACGCCGTCGACCTCGATGCCGAAACGATGGCGCTCGGCGACGCGTTCTTTCCGGGGCCGAAGGCGACCGGCGAGCGATTCGCACTCGATGGCCGGGTGTTCCTCGAACGCGCGGTGCGGCGCTGGCACGTGATCCACGTCGACGCCTACGCGCACCAGGTCTATGTGCCCGCGCACCTCGCCAGTCGCGAGTTCTTCACCGCAGCCTACGACCGACTCGTCGACGGCGGGATCCTGGCCTGCAATGTCGGCGCGATCGATCTCGACGATGCCGTGTTGCGCGCCATCGCGACGACGCTTGGCTCGGTCTTCGATGAGGTGCGGGTGCTGCTGGTGCCCCGGTCTCGCAACGCGCTCTTGGTCGCGCGCCGCGGCCGAGCGATCCGGCCGACGACGCTGCGCGGCGAGCCACCGGCGATGCGTGCCGGGACTCGTGCAGCCGACCGGGAACGCTGGCAACAGATGCTCACCCTGTGCGCCGATCCCGCTGCCTGGCACCAGATCGAGCCCTGGTCACACGAACTCCGCGACGATCGCCCCGAGCTCGACGAGCTGCTGTTCGACAGCTACGTCGACGACGAAGACCCGCGGCGGATCGTGAACGGGGCGGGTTCTCGCGGCCTGCATGACGTCGAACAAGCAGCGCACAGCGCCTACTCCGCCGGGGACTACGCCGAGGTGATCGCGCTCGCCAGTCAGGCGCGCGAGCTGTCCGCCTACATGCGCTGGTTGCTCGGCAATGCCCGCTGGAGCCTGCGCCACCTGCACAGCGCGGCGCTCGAATACCGAGCTGGCCTGGCGATCGCCGGCGACGGCGACCTGCGCCAGCGGCTGGGGCGACAGCTCGCGGCGCTCGAGACCGAACGCAAACCGCTGCTTGCCGCCGAGCAAGCCGCGGCGCGGAACGGCTGGCTCGCTACGAGCGGGGCGCTGTTGGCGGCAGCGCTCTGGATCGTGCTGCTGCGCCGCGCCTGAGCCGTTCTATGCATGAAATGGCGCGCGCCGACCCGGCACCTGCGACTACAGGATGTCGAGGATGCCGGTCTGCTTGTTGGTCAGCGTCTCGACCGCGGCGCGGTAGTTCATGTTGGTGCCGATCTTGCTGTTCCACGGCAGCGGTTCCTTGTCGGCCACACCACCGAGCGCCACCGCCGCGAACGCGCGCGACAGGTTACCGAGGCGGGTGTCGAACAGCAGATCCTTCAGCGGCTTGATCGAACGCCTGTCGCCGATGAAACCGATCGCCGACGCGATCGCGCTGAGCTTCGCCAGGTTCGGCTCGCCGTCCGTCATCAGCTTCTGCAACTGCTCCGCGACGCTCTTGTCGCCGAGCTTGCCGAGCGCGATCGCCGCCTGCTGCAGCAGGCTGAAGCGGCGGGTCGAGTTGTCGACGACTTCCTTGATCTCCTCGATCGAGCGGTCGTCCTTCATCAGCGCCAGGCCGATCGCCAGGTAGCCGGCCATCTCTTCCTTCTGCTCGTTCTCACGCATCTGACGGCGCATTTCGTCGGCGGCGTCGAGGTGCTGGCACAGGCCGAGGCCGATGCCGAGCGCGCCGGTCAGCTCGGGCGTCTTGCTCTTCTCGAGTTCCTTGAGCAACGTGTCGCCGATCATCGTTTCCGGCTGCACGCTCTCGTTGCGGGCCTTCTGCCCTTCGTACTTGAGGTGGCAGTAGACGCCCAGGCTCAGTGCGGCCCAGGGCTTTTCGATCGCCTTGCCGGCCTTGTCGAACGCCTTCAGCAGCGCCTCGCGGTTGAGGTCGCCGCCGATCCATCCGAGGCTCAGCAGCGAGAAATACTGCGTCTGCTGGTCCTTGTGCTTCTTCCACTGCTCGAGCAGGAGGCGGCTGTACTTGCCGTCGGGGTCCTTCTTGTCGTTGTAGGGCTGGCACAACTGGCCGAGCGCGATTGCGCACGACTCGCCGATCTCGTTGCCAGAGCGCTTGATCTTGCCCTTCTCCAACAGGTCCGCGGCGAACAGTTCCTTGTAGTAGTCCGCCTTCGGGTGGTCGCGGCCGATCAGCTTGGCGATAGCCGGTGGACAGTGCGACAGGATCAGGTTGCGGCCCGCGCCGGCCTTCTGCATGTAGTAGGCCTCGAGCGTCGCCACGACTTCATCGAGCAGTTGCTTCTCCTCGTCGGTCGACTGGCCGATGTTCAGGATGCCCATGCCGTTGATTGCGGCGACCTGGATGTTGCGGTCACGCATCGAGTCGTCCTGCAGGACCGTCTTCATCGCCTCGAACGCCTGCTTCTTGATCTGCACGTTGGTCGAGCTGTGCGCGACCAACCCCAGACCGTAGAGCGAGAACGCGCGGGTGCGCGTGTCGACGCTGCCGCCGGCGGCCTCGCGCCCCTTGCCCCGGTCGAGCGCCAGATCGGTCAGCAGGGTCATCTCGTCCTCGCCGGCGATCGCGGCGATGCCGAGCGCCAGCGCGGCCGTCTCCCGGACCTCCTGGTCACCGCGACTCAGGCGCGGGCGGAACACGGCGATCAGCTTGAACTCCGGGTGGTTCTTGC
>DRKG01000306.1 GCA_011051855.1 bacterium
TGCGCGCGGCCTTCCCGCAGACGACGATCGTCTGCGGAGGCGAGCACTTCACCGCAGTGCCGGAGCTGTCGATGGAGCAGGCGCCGATCGACTTCCTCGTGCTCGGGGAAGGCGAGGAGACCGCGGTGGCGCTGTTTCGCGCGCTCGAGCTCGGCCTCGATCACACGGTGATTCCGGGCATCGCGTTCCGCAAGGAGGACGGCTCGCTGCAGAAGAACGACCGCCGCGACCGCATCAAGAACGTCGACGAGCTGCCGTGGCCGGCGTGGGAGTTCTTCGACGTCGAAGCCTACTCGTCGAACCGCCTGGTCAGCGGCATCTACTACGGCAAGACGGTGCCGATCCTGGCGACCCGCGGCTGCCCGTACCAGTGCACCTACTGCAGTTCGCCCAACATGTGGACGACGCGCTGGTTCGCGCGCACGCCGACCGACGTGCTCGACGAGATCGAGCACTACGTGAAGACCTACGGCGCCAGCAACTTCCCGTTCCAGGACCTGACCGCGATCCTGAAGAAGGACTGGGTGGTCGAGTTCTGCCGCGAGGTGGAGCGGCGCAACCTGAAGATCACCTGGCAGTTGCCGGCCGGCACGCGCAGCGAGGTCATCGACGAGGAAGTCGCGCAGTTGCTGGTGCGCAGCGGTTGCCGCTCGCTCAACTTCGCTCCCGAGTCCGGCAGCGAACGCACGCGCAAGCACATGAAGAAGATGCTGACCGACGAGAAGCTGTTCCGTGCGGTCAAGGCGTCGGTCAAGGCCGGGCTCAACGTCGGCGCCTTCTTCGTGCTGGCTTACCCGACCGACGAGCGCGAAGACCTCGAGGCCTCGGTCAAGCTCGCCGCCAAGCTCGGCCGCCTCGGCGTCGACGACGTGTCGGCCGGCTTCTTCTTCCCGCTGCCGAACACCGAGATCACGCGGCAGTTGCAGGCCGAGGGCAAGATCACCGTCGACGATGCGTTCCTGAAGTTGCCGATCTACGTGCACAACACGTACCTCAGCGAAGACCGCAAGTACAACGAGAACTTCACCGCCAAGGAGCTGACGCGGTGGAAGTACAAGGTCGTGCGCGCCTTCTACACGCGCAGCCTGTTGCTGCGTCCGCAGCGTTGGTTCCGGATCCTGTGGAACTTCCTGCGCGGTCGAGAGACTTCGAAGATGGAGTCCTTCCTGCAGGAGACGATGCGCAAGTTCCGCCTGCGCAAGCAACCATCGGGGGAACGTGCCGGCCGCCGCGAGGCTGCGCCAGAGGACACGCAGGTGCCGGTCGGCAAGAGCTAGCCCGATCTATGCACGAACCAGCACCCCTGATCTTGCCCCGAAAACGTGGACACCCAGATAGGAGTCACGAGGCTCCGAAAGGAAGATGATCCCATGGGCAAGTCCCGCAGGAGACCCAGGCTGCCGCATGACGCCCCTGGCGCGGGCACCTGCCGCGCCGGAACCACCCCTTGCAGAATGGTGGGCAGTCCCCCCCTGGACTACTGCACCTGGAACCCGCCCCGGTGCACAAGAGTAGTTGTCGTCGATGCACAGAAGTAGTTGACGCCAGGGACCTGACGACGGACGTGACTAGCGCGCCGGTTCTGTCCGGCCGGCGTCAAGCCGTCGTTGGGCTGGGAGAGGGATGGGGTTGCCGGAACAGTTCCCGGCGCACGCCGGACCGATTCAGTCACAAACCCTGAGCAGGCGCTCGATGTGGGCGAGCTGTCGCCGGGCCACGGCGTCGGCCGACAGGTTCTCCACGGCCCACCGGCGAGCCAATTCGCTGCCGGTCGTGGCCAGCTCCGCGGACCCGAGCAGTTGCGAGGTCGCCTGCGCCAGTTCGGCGGGTAGCTCGCGCACGGTGCAACCCGGTTCGGGGGCTCGGCAGCCGCGCGCGCCCAACTCGTTGGTCACGACCGGCACGCCGTAGGCCAGTGCGGTCGCGTTCTTGACCCGGAAGCCGCCGCCGCTCCAGAGTGGCGCGAGCACCAGTCGGACCGCGGCGAACAGGGCGGCGAGATCGTCGACGAACCCGGTCACGCGCACGCCGGGCAGAGCGGCCAAAGGCCGGATCGTCCGTTCGTTGCGGCCGGCGAGCCACAGTTCGGCGTCCGGGTGCTGCGCGCGCACCAGCGGCCAGACCTCGCGCGCCAGTCGTTCGGCGGCCAACGGGTTCGGTGCGTGCCGGTAGTCGCCGAGGAACAGCGCCCGTCGCGGGGCGCGGCCAGGTGCGGCCGGGTGGGGTGGGATCGCGAGCGTGGGGGGGCGGACCAGCACCTTGCGGTCGAGCGTGGCCGCGAGTTCGTCGGCGTCCTGTCGACTGACTGCCTGCAACAGCGAGGCCCGCTGGTAGTGTTCCTGGACATAGCGCCGGAAGAGCCGTGCATCCCGGCGGTCGGCCCAGCTGCCGAGCCCGGTGGTGGCGTTGGCCGGTCGCCCCGCTTCGTGGTCGGTGAACACCGTCGGGCAGCCGGAGACGTGCTGCAGGTATTGCGCCATCTGCGCCATTTCGACCAGTGCCACGTCCGGCCGGAAATGGGCCTCGGCCTGCGCGAGCAGCGGCAGGATCGCCGGCTGGTGGTACTTGGCGGCCAGGAGCGGGCGCGACAGCCAGCGGCGGAGCATGCGCAGGCGGTGGACTGCGCCCCGGGGCTCGCCGGGATAGGCGGCCGCGGCGCGCCAGCTCCAGAGATCCTGGGGGACGCCGTCCGACGCGTGCGACAGGTGCACGAGGCCGAGTTCGGCGTGCTTGGCGAGGCCCTCGGCCAGGGCGCCCAGGTAGCTGCCACCCCCGTGGCCGGCTGCCGGATCTGGTAGGAACGGCGTCAAGAACAGTATGCGCACGGGCGTCTATGCTCCCCGTAAGTCCCTTGATGCGGAGGGTTTGCCGCCCGCGGGCCGGCGGTGGTGGAAGCTTGACGCCGAGGTGCCAGGGTGGCAGTGGCGTGATCCGCGTTCCTCTGCCATAATCTCGCCGCGATGCTTGCCGGCGTCGTCGTCCGCACCCTGCGGCGGCCCGTCATTGGCGGTTGCGCGTAATCGAACCCAGCGGCATGAACGAAACCATGAAGGCGATTGTCGGGCTCCTCGAAGGGGGGAGGCCTGAGCTGCAAGTGGCTGCGGCGCAGGTTCTTGGCGAGCTGCGCCCGAAGGATGCCGCGGCCGTGACGGCGCTCGCAGGCGGCATCGACCGCTCGCCGGTGCTCGGCAGGTTCTGCCTCGAGTCGCTCGCCAAGATCGGCAGCGCCCAGGCGCTGGCCGCCGTTGCCGAGGCCGTCGTCGAGCACGAGGTGCTGTCGGATCGAGCCGCGCAGTTGTTGGGCGAGGTCGGTGCACCCGCGCATGGTGTGCTGGCGAAGATCTACCCGCAAGCGATCGGTGAGCAACGCGCCCGGATTCTGTCGGTGCTGGTGCGCGAGCTGAGCAAGACGTCGCTCACCGTCTTCGTCGAGGCGCTGCTGACCCCCGACCTCACCGATGTCGCCGCGGGCCTGCTCGAGGCCGAACGCGAGCAGTTCGCCCGGCAGACCGCCAAGGCGTCCATCGGCAAGGCCCTGCGAGAAGGGCTCGCCAAGCGCCTCGACGACGAGGCGCCGCCGGCTACGGCGGCGCGCATCCTCGCGATGCTGGCGGTCGTCGACGCGCGCGGTGCAAAGGCGCTGTTCCTCAAGCACACGGCTCCCGAATACGCGCCGGCGGTGCGCTCGGCGGCGTTCCGGGCCCTGCGCGGCAGCAGCCTGACGGCCAACCAGGTCAAGGCGATGATGGCCGCGCTCGAAGACGCCGACCAGAAGGATGTGCACGACGCGATCCGCGACGTGCTTCTGCGCGTGCCCGAGCTGCCGACCGGCCTCGCGCCGTCGCTCAAGCGCATGCTCACTTCGCGCCAGCCCGAGCGGCGGCTGTTCGCCGTGCGCATGTTGCGCACGGCCGGCGGCACCGAGCTGGCGAAGACCTTCGTCAAGCTGCTGTCGCACGACGACGAACGGTTCCGGCAGGCGGCGGCCGAAGGCCTGGCGCACAACCGCCAGGCGGTCGAGCCGTTGCTGAAACTGATGCAGACGACCCGGAACCCGGATCTGGCCGCGCTGTGCGGCGACGTCCTGCATCGGCTCTCGGAGCATCTGACACCGAAACTGCAGAAGGCGACGGCCGAGAAGGCGGTGAAGCTCCTGGGCAGCAATGCGCGGTTGGGCGACATGCTGCTGGATCTGGTCTTGCACGCCGGCGGCGCCAAGATCGCTCCGTTCTTGATCGAGAAGGCGGTGCGGCTGCGCCGCGCGCACAAGCCGGCAGAGGCGCTGCACCTGTTGGCCAAGGTGGCGGCCAGCGAGCACGGCGACGACGAGGCGCACTACCAGATCGCGCTGACCAAGCTGTTGGCGGCGGCTGACGAGGCCGAAGCCGAGGGCGGACCGGGCAATTCGACGATGGGATTCTTCGCCGTGCTGATCCGGGGCGGGTTCCCGCTGTTCGATCGCCTGCGCCGCGAGTCGGCGGTCAAGCCGGAGATGCTGCTGCGGCTCGCCACGCACTTCGCCGGCAACGTCGGTGCCGAGCGGCGCTTCGGTGCGGAGATGCTGCAGTACCTGGCGCAGCGCACCAAGGGCCGTGCCGGCGACGAGGCCCGCCTGTTGCTGCGCACGGCCGGCATCTGAGCCGGCTGTCGTCGATCCGGCTTCAGGTCGCGTCGGCGCCCATGCGCACGCGGTGTTCGGGTGCGACAGGTGCAAACGCCGGGGCCCCTTCGCCGAGCACGACCACGACCGTCGAGCCGAAGCCGAACTGGCCGAGCTCCTGCCCCTTGTCCACCGGGCCGTGGGCGACGGTGACCCGCGTGCCGCCGACGTTGTAGGCGCCGACCATGACCACCGCGGCCGGTTCGCCGGCGCTGGTGCGGCAGTGGAACACGTGGCGGCTGTTGCGCACGAACAACCGGTCGATGCAGCGCACCGCCGGCGGGTTGACCGGGAACAGCGTGCCCGGGATCGCCCGCACCGACAGCACTTCGCCCGCGAACGGGCTGTGCACGCGGTGGTAGTCGCCGGGCGCCAGGTAGATCGTGGCCTGGTGGCCGTGGGCCAGGTCGCGCGCCAGGTCGGCGTCGCCGAGCAGGTCGGCGAGGTCGTAGTCGTGGCCCTTGACCTGCGGGATGCGGCCCGCCTGCACGTGGCCGGCGGTGACGATGCGGCCATCGCAGGGCCAGACGAGGTCGGCGTCGCCGAGCGGGCGCGCGCCCTGCCGCAGCGGCCGGCGGAAGAACGCCTGCAGGCTCCGGAAGTCGCGCAGGTCGCCGTCGATGTCGTCGAGCGCGGCGCCGTAGCGGCGGGCGAACCAGCGGAAGAAGCCGGCGCGCAGGCCGCGCGGTAGCGGCAGGGATGTGACCAGACCGCACAGGCGCGACAGCGGCACCTTCGGCAACACGGTCAACAGGGTTCGGCGCAGGTTCGCCATCGGGCGGCCCACAGTCCCGGCTGGGGGTGGTTCGTGCAAGGGATGGCCGGTGACTTGAGGTAGCATCCGGGTATGCGGCATGGGTGGTGTTGGGCCGTGTTGGCCACGGCGGTTGCTTCGATGACGGCGTGCGGCGCCAGGACGCCGCAGCGGGGACCCGCGCCGGATGAATTGGTGCTCGAGCTCGGTGGCGAGCAGCCGTCGTTGCGCGCCCAGCTGGTCGCGATGGGGCGCACGGTGGCCGCCCCGCGTCCGGCAGCACCCCCGAGCGATGCGCCGCCGCTCGACGTCCCCGATCCCCTGCCCGGGCCTGAGCCGCGACCCGAGCCGCAGCTCGAGCCGCAATCCGAATGGGTGTTGGTCGAGCTGCCGCCGGGCGAGACGTTGATCCACCTGGCGCGCCGCCACCTCGGCGACGGCCGTCGCTTCGTCGACCTCTTGCGCTGGAACGGCTGGACCGAGCAGGACGCGCGCCGCCTCCCCGAGGGGCAAGCGGTGCGGGTCAAGCGCGCGGAGCTGGCGCAGCGGTGACGTTCCGCTCGCCGGATCAGGTGCGGTAGTCGGCGTTGATGCGCACGTAGTCGGCCGTCAGATCGCAGGTCCAGACGTCGGCGGAAGCCTCGCCGACGCCGAGGTCGACGCCCAGCACCACGCACTCGTCGTGCTGCAGGTGGCGGCTGGCCTCGGCCTCGCGTTCCGGATGCGGCCGGCCGTCGCTGAATACCTCCACGCCGCCGACCCAGACGCGCGTTCGCCCGGGGTCGAACGCGATTCCGCACCGGCCCGCGGCGGCCACCAGCCGGCCCCAGTTCGGGTCGCGCCCCGCGATCGCGGTCTTGGTCAGCATGCTGGTTGCGATGGTGCGCCCGACCCGCGCTGCCGCCGTTTCCTCGGGAGCCCCCCGCACCTCGATGGTGACCAATCGCGACGCGCCTTCGCCGTCGGCGGCGAGCTGTCGCGCGAGCGCCACCGAGACCCGTTCGAGCGGCTCCGCGACGGCGCGTTCGGGGGCCGCGCGGCGTTCGTTCGCGAGCAGGAACAGCGTGTCGTTGGGGGAGGTGTCGCCGTCGACGCTGACCCGGTGGAAGGTGCGCGCGGCGACCGTGCTCAGGGTCGCATGGAGGTCGCCCCCGTGCCATCCGTCGGCGAGCAGGAA
>DRKG01000307.1 GCA_011051855.1 bacterium
ATCGCGGCGGTCACCTCGCGGGCCGCCGTCGGATGGAAGCCGGTCAGGTGCAGATAGCCGAGGCCGCGGGCGGGATCGACGTAGCGGCCCCACTTCACGCACGGCCGCAGCACGCTGCCGCGTCGCACCTCGATCTCACGTTCTTCGTCGCCGCGTCGGATGCGTAGCCTGACCGGCGTGCCCTGTTCGCCGCGCACCAGTTCGACGACGTGCGCGCGGGTGTCGGCATCGTCGAGCGCGTTCCCGTCGACGGCCAGCACGCGGTCTCCGGGCAGGAGTCCCGCCTTCGCCGCCGGACCACCTGGAAACGGAAAGTGCACGACGACCTGCTCGCCGTGGGTGACGATCTTGGCACCGATGCCCTGGTAGGTGCCGCTGGTGGTCTCCTCGTAGCGCGGCACCTCGCGCGGTGGGATGTAGCGGCTGTAGGCGTCGAGACCGTCGACCATGCCCGAGATCGCCCGTTCGAGCAGTTCGTGTTCGTCGGGAGGCTCGATGTGCGACTTCAGCACCTCGTCGAACACGATCGCGAGCGTCGAGCGCTGCGGCTCCGGGAGTCGGTGCAGGCGGCGGTCGCCGAGGTAGGCCCCGAGTGCGAACGCGGCCAGGATCAAGAGCCAGTTCGCGATCAGGAACCACAGCGGCAGCGACGGGCGCGGTTGCTGTTGCATGCGAACAGCGTATGTTGGATGGCGATGGCGCGCATTCTCGTCGTTGACGACACGCCGCAGAACCTGCAGCTCATCGAGCTGTATCTGCAGGGAACCGAGTTCGAAGTGGTGGCCGCAGCGGGCGGCCACGAAGCGATCGAACAGTGCATGCGGCATCCGTTCGACTTGATCCTGCTCGACGTCGTGATGCCCGGCATCGACGGGTTCGAAGTCTGTCGTCGCCTGAAGAACGATCCGCGCACGGCGTTCGTCCCGGTGATCTTCCTGACCGGTCGCATGGGGGACGAGTCGGACAAGCTGGCCGCCTACCAACTCGGGGCCGTCGATTACATCCAGAAGCCGGTCGATCGCGAGGAACTGGTCGCGCGCATCCACGTGATGCTGCGCCTCGAAGACGCGCGGTCGCGCCTCGATCGCGAGAACGTAGCGTTGCGCGCGCGGTTGATGCGCGCCGAGCAGCAGCTTGGCGAACTCAACGCGGCTTTCGAAGACCTGCAGCGCCTCAACCGGGAGCGGGCCGGGGAAGCGCCGCCGATGTTGTTGACGTTGACGCCCGAGCTGACGGTGGCGTCGTTCGACCCCGATGTGCGCGCGGTGATCGACGAGGTCGAGACCGGCAAGGCCCTCGCCCAATGCGGCACCGCCGGGGCCAGCGTCGCGCGCATCGTCGAGGCCGATCAGGGCTCGGCGCCGATGGTGGCCGCCAGCGAGGACGGCGGCGACCGCGAACTGCTGGTCGGAGTCCGTCGGCTCGCGGCTGGCGACGTGCTGGTGATGCTGCAGGACGTGACCGGCGTGCGCCGCGTCGAGCGGCAGATCGCCGAACGCGCATTGGTCGAGATGCCGCCGGCGCCCGAGGCGGACGGCACGGGCGGCTATACGATGACCGACTTCATCGGCCGGTCGCCCGCGGTGCGACGGCTGTGCGAACGGGTCGGTCGGCTGCGGCAGAAGCGTTCGACCGTGTTGATCTATGGGGAGAGCGGCACCGGCAAAGAACTGGTCGCTCGCGCTCTGCACTTCGACGGTCGGCATCGCAATGCACCGTTCATCCCGCTGCACTGCGGTGCGATTGCCCCCGAACTGATCGAGAGCGAGCTGTTCGGCCACGAGAAGGGGGCGTTCACCGGCGCGCAGACATCGCACGCCGGCCTGTTCCAGGCGGCGGACGGGGGCACGATCTTCCTCGACGAGATCGCCGAAACCTCTCTGGACGTGCAGGTCAAGCTGCTGCGCGTGCTGCAACGGGGTGAGATCCGCCCGGTCGGTGCCAATCAGCCGCGCATCGTCGACGTGCGCATCATCGCTGCGACCAACCGCGATCTGCTCGAGCTGGTCCGCGAAGGGCGGTTTCGCGAGGACCTCTATTACCGCCTCGAAGTGGTCACGCTCGATGTGCCGCCGCTGCGCGAGCGACTGGAAGACCTGCGCCTGATCGCCGAGCACTTCCTGCGCGCCGGCAACCGCCGCCACGACCGCCGCGAGCAGCCGGTGCGCGGGTTCTCGCAGGGCGCGCTCGATCGCATGATGTCGTATTCGTGGCCGGGCAACGTGCGGGAACTGGAGAACGTCATCGAGGGCGCGTTCGCGCTCGACGTCGGCGAGACGTTCCACGAGCAGGATCTGCCCGATCGCATCCGGCGGGGGGCGCCCGGCCTGCGGCCGCGGCCGGTGCAGAGGGGGGCGTCGGTGCCGGCGGCGGCGTCGGCTGGAGCTGCCGTTCCCACCGATCTGCGCAGTCGGCGCGACGCCGCCGAACGTGATGCGATCCTGCAGGCGTTGCGCGACACCGACGGCAACAAGCCAGCGGCCGCGCAGTTGCTCGGCATGGCGCGGAGCACGTTCTACCGGCGGCTGAGTGAGCTCGGGATCTGATCCATGGTGCTGGCGGCGGCGACCCTGATCCTGCTGACGGCGTTGCTGCCCCTGTGGTCGCTCGCGGGCCGCTCCGCCAAGGCTGTGGCGGCGACCCTTACCCTGCTCGGTGCTCTCGGGCTCGGCCTCGGCGTGCTCGCCGAGGCGCCCGCGCCGCAGCCCGTGGCTCAGCGTCCGCTCGCCCAGGCCGACAGCGGCTACGTCGGTTCGGCCAGTTGTCGTTCCTGCCATCCCGGTGAGCACGCGTCGTGGTTCCGCTCGTTCCATCGCACGATGACGCAGGTTGCGACCCGCGATACCGTGGTTGCCGAGTTTGAGCGGCTTACGCTCGATTGGTTCGGCAGCGAGGTCGCGCTCGAGTGGCGCGGCGATCGCCTCTGGACTCGGTTCGATCGGCGCGGCGCGCGGCCGGCGCACGTCGAACGGCCGATCGAGCAACTGACCGGCTCGCACCACCTGCAGGTGCTTTGGTATTCGACCGGCGACGGGCGCGAGTTGGCCCCGGTGCCGATGTGCTTCCAGATCGAGACCGCTACCTGGATCCCGATCTCGTCGGTGTTCGTGCTGCCGCCCGAGTTCCGTGACCCACCCGAACCAGGCACGTGGAACCGAACCTGCACGACCTGCCATGCCACCGCCGCGCGCCCGCGGTTGGGCGAGCTCGGCGCCGACACCCGAGTCGCCGAACTCGGGATCGCTTGCGAGGCGTGCCACGGGCCCGGCGAACGGCACGTCGCCGCCAACCGCGGGCCGATTGCGCGCTACCTGCATCGCGCCCGTGGCGGTGACGACAGCATCGCCAATCCGGCGAGCCTGCCGCCGGCGCGTTCGGCCGAGGTTTGCGGCGGTTGCCACTCGGTGCGCATCCTGCGGATGCAGCACTTCGCGAGCTGGAACGAGCACGGTTCGCCGTTCGTGCCGGGCGACGACCTGCAGCGTTCGCACCTGATCGTCGGTAGCGACGACCGCGACGCGCCCGAACTGCGGCATGAGCTGCGCAAGAACCCGCATTTCTTCGCCAGCAACTTCTGGCCGGATGGCCAGGTGCGTCTGTCCGGCCGCGAGTTCAATGGGTTGCGCAGTTCGCCGTGTTATCAGCACGGCGATCATGAACGGCAGATCGATTGCACCTCGTGCCACCGGCTGCACCCTGACGATGGGATCGTCGATGAGCGCTGGCGGAACGGCCAGTTGCGCGAGGGCATGAGCGGCGATGCCGGCTGCACGCAATGCCATCACGAGTTCGCCGAGCGTGATGCCTGGTGGGCGCACACGCACCACCGCGCCGGCGAGGGTGCGCCGAGCTGCTACGACTGCCACATGAGCTACACCTCGGTAGGCTTGATGAAGGCTTCGCGCAGCCACGCCATCACCAGTCCCGACGTGAACGTCGAGCTCGCCACCGGACGGCCGAACGCCTGCAACCAGTGCCATCTCGACCGGACCCTGGCGTGGACCGCCGGACACCTGTCGGCGAGCTGGGGCGTTCGGGCGCCCGAACTCGACCCGGAGCAGCGCACCGTCGCGGCCTCGGTGCGGTGGCTCCTGAAGGGCGACGCCGGCTTGCGCATGCTGGCGGCGTGGAGCTACGGGTGGGCGCCGGCGCAGCGCGCCTCGGGTCGCGACTGGCAGGCACCGTTCCTCGCGCGCTTGCTCGACGATCCCTACTACGTCGTGCGGTTCAATGCGGCGCGTTCGCTGCAGACGCTCGACGGCTACGGCGGCTCGCTGCGCGGCTACGATTTCGTCGCCGACCAGGCCGACGTGCAACCGTTCGTCGACAACGTGACGGCGGTTTGGCAAGCTCGCTGGACCGGCGGCGATCGGCCGCAGGTGTTGATCGGCAAGCGCGGGTTGCTGCGGGCGCCGTTCGCGCGTCTCTACGCCCGCCGCGATGACCGCAAGGTCTACATCGCCGAATGACCGAAACCATCGCATCCACCGAACTCGAACGGCTGCGCGCTCGCCATCTGCGCTACGGCTGGCTCGGGTTGTTCGTGTTCGTCGTGCTCGGCGGCGTGCTCGAGGCATTGCACGGATTCAAGGTCGATTGGTACCTCGCGGTCGGCAACGAGACCACGCGGCTGATGTGGCGATTGGCGCATGCCCACGGCACGTTCCTGTCGTTGGTGCACGTGGCTTTCGCGGTCTCGATCGCGCACGCCGAACGGCCGGCCCTGCTGGCTTCGCGCAGCCTGCTCGGCGCGACGATCGCACTTCCCGGCGGCTTCTTGCTGGGGGCGTTCGGGGCCGACGGCGGCGATCCCGGCCTCGGCATCGCACTCGTGCCGCTCGGGTTGGTGATGTTGCTGGTGGCGATCGTTGCGACCTTGCGCGGTCTGCGCCGGTGAGGTCTGGTCCCGACATGGAACGTGTCCCGACTCCCGACGAAGTGCGCGCGCTGGTGCAGCCGCTCGATGAACTCGACCGCAAGGTGCTGGGCGGTCTGCTCGCCCTGTGGATGAGCGAACCCGCCCGCGTGCGCGATCGCGAATGGACGTCGCAGGCGTTCGTGCAGGTGGCGACGGTCGCACATGGTTTCGACGCCGAGGATGGGCCGGCCACCACCGAAGACGTCGAGCGCATCCGTCGCTACGCGGCGGAGCACATGCAGCGGGTGGTGCGGGTCGGCCTGTCGCTGTTCGTGCGCGTCGCCCACGACCTGCAGGATCGCGCCGGGGGTTTCGGTCTCGACAGCGCCCGGGAGTGCGTTCGGTCGTACCTCGAGTAGCCCATTCGTGCGACGCCCGTCCTCATCCGGCCGCTACTTCCTTCGGCAGAAGAGGTTGCAGAACGCCTTGTCCGCGGTGCCGGGCTTGGTCGAAGAGCGTGGGGATGACCAGCGTCGCGCCGTCACCCGTCGCCCCTTCCGTGCCCCCGAGGATCCGCGACCAGCGGGTCGCCGCTGCCTTCGAGGCCGTGCGGGGTGATCGGTTCCCAGTCGTCGATACCGCCTGGGGCGAGCTGTCCCGACCGGCTCTGGTGCGGCTGATCGAAGACCTGCAGGTGGCGGATGGCATGCGCGTTCTGGCGGTCGAGCCGGTCAGCGGGTACTTGCCGGAGTTGCTCGGGCGGCTGGCTGCGACCGTCACGGTGTGCTCGGCCGATGCGGGGCGGGCTTCGCAATTGCGGCGGCAGCTCGCCGATGTGGGGGCCGCCAACGTCGTCGTCGTCGAAGCGGTTGCGGACACGGAGACGTTCGATCGCCTGATCTCACTGTGCCCGTCGGGCGACGAGCTGCCCTCGGAGTTGCTTGCGCACCTGGCCGAGCGCGGTGCCGCGGTCTGGGCGGTCGACGCGGCTTCGCCGCCGATCCGCTTGCGGCGGTTGATGCGGCTGGGGGACAGCGCGACC
>DRKG01000308.1 GCA_011051855.1 bacterium
AAGTGGTTCGCCGTGCTGAAGGACCGCGACGGCTCGGTGCTGGCGCGCAGCCCGCGGGTCGAAGGCCGCGAGCAACTGGAAGCGCTCGTCGAGCGCCTGCAGCGGCACGCCGGCGCCCCGATGGTCGACTTGAGCAAGCACCGCTCCGCGAGCTGATCGGGTTCGTTCGGGCGGTTTCAGCTCGACGGGCCGGGCCCGCCGCGGAGGAACTGCGGCACGACGCGCCACCAACCGAGGCCGAACCACCGCTGCATCGTGCGGCGGCCGACCGAGTGCGCGTGCAGCGGAAGGCCGGTGCCGTCGCGGTGTTCGCTGCCGATCGGGCACGCCATGCGGCTCGAACACCCGTCGGCGCAACCGCCGGCGTGCCGGTGCTCCGCGCAACGCCTGCGGTCGGTGTGTCCGAACCCGTCGTGCACCGCCGGCGGGCAAGCCGACACGCACGGTCGATCGCACGTGCAACAGGGCCGAAACTGGTCGGCGATCGACGCGTCGGGCACCTCACCGAACGGCCGACCGTGCAGCAGCACCGCCGCGCGCACGCGCAACCACGGACCGTATTCGGGGTGCAGCAGAAGCCCCGAGATCGGCGACACGATGCCGAACCCTGCCGCCTCGGCGAGCTGGCCGAAGTTCAGGCACGGTCGGCGCGCGTCGACCAGGTGCACCGGATAGCCGGCCCGCCGCACGACGTCGGCGACCACCTGTGCACCGGCGAACGCGAGCTCGTCGACCCCGTCCCCGTCGAGCCCCGGCGGCACGGCGCTCCCGTTCCGGGCGTGGCATCGCCAAGACGCGCCGCCCGCCGTGCCGAGCACGACGATCGTGTCGCAGCCGGGCTGCAGGCTGCGGGCCCGCCGTTCGCATGGCTGGCAGCCGTCGAAGCGCCGCGCATCAACGACACCGAACAGGTTCAGGCCGTTGCGCGCAGCACTCTGTTGCACGCTCGCAAGCAGGGACATCGGGCGCAGGACATCGGGCGAACAAAGCCCGCAGGGACGCCCCTTTTTTGGACCGGCGGCGGAGTGCCCGCAAGCCCCCTGCTCGGCGGCCTCTTGCTCTCGACGGCCGCGCCGCCTAGGCTCGCCGCCGCTCCCCGCGGGGAAGTCCGGTGCAGAACCGGCGCTGTCCCGCAGCTGTAACCGGGAACGAACGCCCAACAGCCACTGGCGGCGCCGCGTCGGCGCCACCGGGAAGGCGGGTCAGTAGGTCGATCCGGAAGCCAGAACACCTGCGCGGAGCCGGCCTCGACGAGGCCGCCCACCGACATCGAACGGCGCGTGTGACGCCGGTTGGTACGATGAAGCAGATTCTGTTCACGCTGGCCTCCGTGGCCGCGTTCTCTCTCCACGCCGCGACCCAGCAGACGCCGGCCGGCTACTCGGCGACCACGATCGCGCTGCCTGCCGGTGCAGGCAACGTCCTCACCCTGCCGTCGGGCACGGTCAGCTTCGACGGCTTCGACCTCGAACTCACCACCCCGAGTGGCGCCACCCAGAAGCTCTTGCGCTTCGCCTCCTACACCTTCGGCTCGTTCGTCGAGGTGATCGACGGCAACGACCTGCTGTTCGGCGAGAGCAGCGCCGGCACGATCTGGCGCGTGCCGCTCACCGGCGGGCTGCCGCAGCAACTGACGTCGTTGACGTTCAACTACGACGCGGTGGTGCTCGATGACGCGCGCGCGCTGGTGTCGGCGAAGACCGGCGGTTTCTCGGCGCCCGACAACGACGTCGTGTTGCTCGACCTCGACTCGGGTGCCACCCAGATGGTCGCGGCGTTCCCCGGCGCCAGCGGCCCCCTGGCGATCGACGACGACGGCGACGTCTACTACGCGACCGCTCCGTCGGCCTTCCCGGCGCCGGCCGGCACGGTCTCGGTGCTGCGCATCGACCGCACGCTGCTGGAACAGGCGATCGCGAACGGCACCGTGCTCGGTCTCGCCAACGCCCACACCGTCGTAAGCGGCCTCGACGCCGCCGGCGATCTGGCCTTCGACGACGACGGCGACCTGTTCTTCACCGACTGGTTCCAGGGCGCGATCGGCGAGATCGACGACGCCGACCAGCCGAACGCGGCGCTGGCGCCGGCATTCCTCGACTACAGCGGTGCCGGCTACTCAGCGGGCTCGCTGCAGTTCGTCTCCGCTCCGGCGGTCCCGGGCGCCGCCTTCGAGCCGTTCCAGCCGGCCGGCTCGCGCTTGGTGGTGTATGAGACCGACTATGCCTCGATCAACCAACTGCGCGTGCTGCGCGGCCAACGCGCGGACCTGACCACGACCGCGACGTCGCCGGTTCCCGCCGGCAGCTTCCAGATCTCGCTGGCCGCGGGGCCGGCCAACGGCTTCGCGCTGCTGCTGTTCGCACCGACCACCGCCGCCGGAGTCCTCCCCTTGTCGGTGGCCGGCTTCGAACAGCCGCTGCTGCTCGACCAGGCGGTGGCGGCGTCGCCGGCCACCACGTCAAGCCCGCTCGACAACGCCGGCGGCACCACCTGGACCTTGGCCAACCCGGGTTTCGCGCCGGCGATCGACGCGACCTTCCAGGCGGTCTTCGCCTCGCCCGCCGGGCAGCTCGGCACGACCGCAGCACTCTCGCTGCAAGTGTCGCAATAGTACACGTTCGCGACCGGGGACGAGCGGTGCAAGGCTGTTACAGCCCACCGCTGTCGGCAAACGCCGACGCTCGCCGTAGTAGAACGCCACGGCGCCGAGCGCCGCCCGTTCCCGATGCAGAAGCCCACCCTGATCCTCCTCGCCGTCGCCCTGGTCGCGATCGTCGCCGGCGCCCTCTACCTGAACCAGGCCGCCGGTGAACCCGAGGCCCCGGTCGTGCAATGGTCGCTGGCCGAAGAGGTCGCCGGTTCCGCCGAACAGGCCGAGCCGGCGGCGAGCGGATCGGCCGGCATCGAACGTTCCGAGGCAGCGCCGGTGGCGGTGGCGCCCGCGGCCGACAACGAAGCGCGCGTCGCCGCACTCTTGCGCGGCCGCGTCATCGACAAGTTCGAGCGCCCGGTCGCCAACGCCCGCGTGTGGCTCGAGATCGCCACCAACCGGCGCGGCGGACGCGGCAGCCGCCCCCGCCGGATCCCGGAGCCCGTGCGGACCAACGTCGATGGCCGGTTCGCATTCCAGGGCGAGGCGTTCCGCAACCTGCGCGTGTCCCTGCAGGTCAAGAGCGAGCGCCACGCCATCGGACTGTTCCAGCGCAACCTCGGCGACATCCTCGCGAACGCGGCCACCACCGGCGAAGTCGAACTCGAACTCGGAGACCTGGTGCTGATGCCGGGCGGGCTGGTGCGCGGCCGCGTCGTCGTCCTCGAGGGCAACCCGATCGCCAACGCCGAAGTCCGCCTCGAGCCGGCGATGCGCAACCGACTGCGCTGGCAGCGCAACCGGCGCGAACTCCTGCCGGCCACCCACACCGACGGCAACGGCTTCTACGAACACGCGAACGTCCCCGCGGGCGAGTTCTCCGTCGCGGTGCTGGCGGCCATGCATACCGAAGGCCGTTCCGACGGCTTCCCCGTCGCCGACGAACAGGTCACCGAGGTCCCCGATGTCGCGCTCGGCCCCGGCTTCGAGGTCACCGGCTACGTGCGCGACCAGCAGGGGCAACCGATCGCCAGGGCCAGCGTGCGCCTGCGCACATCCGCGAACGCGCGCGGCTCGCGCCGCGGTCGCGGCCATCGCACCGAGACCGATGAACAGGGCCGTTTCTTGCTGCAGCACCTTCCCGGCGCACCGATGGAGCTGACCGTCGACGCCGAGGGGTTTCTCGACTACCGCCAGGACGAAGTCGACCCGCGCTCCGGGCAGCCGATCCACGTAGCACTGCAGGATGGGTTGCGCATCACCGGCGTGGTGCGGACTCCCACCGGCGCCCCGGTCACCACCTATGCGCTGCGCGCGGTGCGCGTGCGCGGCCTGCCCGACGCAGGCGCGCCGGAGCCCGACATCGAGGAGCTGCGGCGCAGGATGCGCGATCGCTTCGCCGACCGCCGCGGCAATCGCTTCCGCGGCCAGCGCGGGCGGCGCGGTTCTCTCGGCGAGAGCGAGCCGCACGCGGGCGGCCGTTTCGTCGCCGGCAACCTGCAAGAGGGCATCTACGAGGTGTTGGTGCAGGCCGACGGCTTTGCGCGCTACCAGTCCGACGAACTGCAGGTGCGGCGCGACGTGGCAGCACCCGAGATCACCATTACCCTCGACCCCGGCCTCTACGTCGGCGGAGTGGTGCTCGACCAGCGCGGCGATCCGGTCGCCAATGCGCGAGTCGAGCTGCGCAGCACGTCCCTCGACGCAACGCGCGGTGCGTCCGGGCGACCGGACGGCAGCGGGCGCGCCGGCTTCGACTTCGATCGCATGGCCCGCCAGTGGGCGCGCGGCCGCGACGCTACCGCGATCCGGCTCGAAGCGCGCACCGACGAGGATGGCGTGTTCTTGATCCGACACGTGCCGCGAGGCGTGTTTGCACTGTCGGCGACGAAGGACGGCTTCACGCGCGAACGCACCGACCCGTTCGAGCTGACTACCGACCGCTCCGACATCGAACTGCGCCTGCAACCGCTCGGCAGCCTGGTCGGGGTGGTCACCGGGTTCGAGCGCGACGAACTGGCCGAGACGCGCGTCGGCGCCATCCGGCTGTCCGACGACGGCCGCGTCGACATCGGCGGCCTGTTCGGCGGACGCGGCGGGCGCGGAGGCGGGCGCGGCTTCCGCACCGTCAACGTCGAACAGGACGGCAGCTATCGCCTCGACGGCCTGCTGCCGGGCAACTACGCGGTGCGCAGTTGGGTGGGATCGCCGCAGCAACTGATGCGCGAGCTCGGTCCCGACCTGATGTCCGGCAACGTGGCGGCCGATGTCGCGGTGCGCGGCGGTTCCGAGGCACGATGGGACCTGCACCTGACCCGCCCGCAGCTCGGCGGGCTCAGCGGCACCGTATCCCACAACGGTGCCCCCGCGACCGGCTTTCGCGTCGAACTGCGCCGCCAGCAGAACGGCGACCCGCCCGCGGCGTCGCCGTTCGGGGGCGGCGGGCGCGGCCGGCGCATGGCCGGCTTCTTCGGCGGCCGCCACCAAGCGACCGTGCAGGCCTCGGGTCGCTTCGCAATCGAAGACGTGCCGGCCGGCACCTACACCCTGCACATCGCCGCCGCGCGCACCCGCGGAGCGCTGCACGAAGAACCGATCACGATTCTGGCCGACACGACCACCGAACGCAGCTTCGCCCTGGTGACCGGGTCGTTGCAGGGCACGTTGGCAACCGACGACGGCACCGACACCAAGAGCCTTGGCGGCCGCATCTCCCTCTTGCCGGAGCAGTCGGCCGTTCCCCAGGACCTGAACCGCTGGCTGCGCGAGCATCGCACCTTCGATGCCAGGGTGCGCGACGGCGCGTTCACGTTCCCGGCCGTGCCACCCGGCAACTACCTCCTGGTCGCACAGGTCCGCGGCCGCGAGACCGTCAGCATGCCGCTCGTCGTCACCGGTGAAGAACGGCTCACCCTGCCCGTGGGCAAAGCCAAGCAGCAAAACGGCGGTGCACCGAAGTAGGATGCGTTCCCCAGAGAGGAGCCAGCCATCCGCACCGCCCTGTCGATTCTGATCACCCTGCTCGCCACCACCGCGATCGCGACGGCGACCTATGCGCTGGTGCTGGCGATCGGCCGACCGGCTTTGCCGGGCGCCGAGAGCAACCTGGCGATCGAAGCACCCGCACGCCTGCCGCGGCCCGAACGCCTGCCGGAGTTGCCGCGCATACGGGAGAACGGCTTTGCCACCGACCGCCGGCACGAGGTCGGCGAACGCTCCCTGACGGTTGTCCTGAGCAGCGTTCCGGCCGTCGTCGACCCCGGAGTCGCGGGCATTGCGACGTTCGACAGCGTCACCGGCGGCGACTTCCGCTGGTTCCCGCTCGTGGCCGGCGAGGACGAAGACGACGGTTCTCTGCGCATGACGGTGACCACCGCCGTCGACGGGCCCCTGACGATCACGTTCGCCGCCGCGCGCGAGCACGCCCGCCACGGCTACCTGTCCCGCCGCCGACTCGACGCCGACTCCGACGCCGCAGGTGCGCCGATCACGCTGGCCGGCGAAACCTACCGCGTGCGCATCGATCTGCCGCCCGGCACCGACCGCGCCGGGCCGCTGCGACTGCAGCGCGTCGACGACCGCCAATGGCTGCCGATGCTGCACAGCACGTCCGGCCTGACCCTGCGACGAGGCGCCGAACTGGTGCTCGACCTCGGTGCAGGAACCTACGAGCTGCAGGACCCGATCGCGCCCGAACGATCGCAGCGCTTCGACGTGCCCGGCACCGACCGGGTCGAGATCAGCGCGGCGCTTGCACCGGCTCGAGACGGCCGTCAGTAACCCGAAACAGGCTCGCCGAGACCGGGTGGCTGGCGCGCTCGGCGATCTCTTCGGTCGCCGCCATCAACTGCGCGAGGTTCTGCCCCTCCTCGGGTCCGACCCACAGGGTGTCGCGATCGGGAACGGCGACCAACAGCCCGTCCTGCTGATCGAGCAGGAGCACGCGCGCGGCATCGAAACCATCGCCAGACTGCAACAGCACCGCCTCGCGACCGAGTTCGGTCGGGACCGCGCCGGCGCGCCGCAGGTTGGCCAACGCGAGGTTGTGGATGTCCGCGAGGCTCTTGCCCCAGCGTTGCAGGTGCGCGCGGCAGAGGAACAGCATGCAGGACGGGTCGTCGACCACGTAGACGACCGCGAGTTCGTCGTTCAGCGGCGTGCTCACGAGCCCCGAGTCACCGAACGTGCCGCGCTCCTCGATCCACGCGCGGCTGCGCACTTGCGGCATCAAGAGCGGTGCGGCGGTCGCGAACTCGAGTTCGTCCGCCCGGTCGAGCCCGACCTCACGGACATCGAGGATCAGTTGTTCCACCAGCCGGGGGAAGCTCTCCGGGAATGCCTCGGCATGCCGGTAGGCGTCGTAGAGGCCGACCGGCGTCTCCTGCCCATCGACTTCGAGCAGGCACGCGAACCGGTCCGGCAGCATGCCGAGGAACCGCACCTCCGGGTGGGCGGCGGCCAGCTCCCCCTCCAGGCGCAGTACGAACGCTGCGACCTCAGCAGGGTAGCGCGGCGTGCCTTGGCGCAGGCGATGGTGCACCCACACCCCTCCGAGTGCGACGAGGCACCACGCCAGACCTACCCACAGCCACATGCAGGCCGTATCGGCTGGTCACGAGGGCTTCCTTCAGGTCACGGGCCGACAACTCGGACCGAATCGGGGTTGCCCGCGACGGAACCTGGCTCTCCGGACTTCCTTTCCAAGGAGGTGGTGACCATAGGGGGGCGTTGGGTTCTGTCAATGGCCGATCGACCGATTGCCGGCCATCCAGAGCCCCCTTGCACGAACCATTCGAAAACCGGAGACTCATTCGGTCCAACAAATGCCGCGCGAAGTGAAGACAACGACCGAGGAAGCCCACTACCGGCTGCTGATTCTGGGCGATGGCTCGGTACGAACGGTCCCGCTGAAGGGCACCCACTGGATCATCGGCCGCGCCCTGGACTGCACGATCACGCTGCGGGATCCCACGGTCAGCCGCCAGCACATCCAACTGGAGCGCACCCGCGACGGTTTCCGCTTCCTGGACCTCGATAGCGCCAATCCTCCCAAGCTCGACGGGCAGCCCACCCGAAAGGGCAGGCTCGAAGTCGGCCAGCAACTCACCATCGGCCTGACCCAACTGGTGCTCGAACAACGACACCGGCCGGCGCCGGTGAGCACCAACCAGGTCGGCACGGTGGTGCTGTCGCGCGAGGTCATCGACGAGGAAGGCGTGCTCGACGAAGGCGGCCCCGACTCCCCCATCACCGCCGCGCGCGTGCTGGAAAGCATCGAATGGACCTTGGCGGACCTGGGCGACCTCGCCAGCGCCGCCCGCCCACTGCTCGAACTGGCGCTCAACCTCACCAAACGACAGGCCGGCTGGCTGGTGCGTTTCATCGGCCGGGACGGCATCGAGACGCTGGCGGCGACCACCGCCGACGGCAACGCCTTCCAACCGACACTGCCCGGAAGCGCACTCCACGAATCCCGCCGGATCCGGCAAACGCACCTCCTGAAGACGCAGGAGCACGGCCGAGTCCACGATCGCCTGCTGATCCCACTCGGCGCCGACGCCGCCGGGCTACTGGTCCTCGAACAGCCGCGGCCGGACGCGCCCGCCGGCCAGGAACTGCTGCGGCTCGCGCAGGCCTTGGGAAAGGTCATCTGGCATCGCATGGAAGAAGCGATGGAGCGGGCGCGGCTGCGCGACGAGCTCGAACGACTGCGCTTCCACGGCACCGACGCGCACAACGCCCTGCTGGCCAGCACGCGCCTGCAGGCGATCCGCGAACGGCTCCGTTCGGCGGCGAGCGGCGACCACGCCATGCTGCTGGTCGGCGAACCCGGCACCGAGCGCGAAGAGCTGGCGCGCTACCTGCACGCCGAGAGCCCGCGGCGCGGTGCCCCGTTCGTGGCGTGGGACGCCGCCGGATCGGCGGCCGACAAGCAGCCGCTCGAGCTGTTCGGCAACGGTGCGTATCCCGGCCTGCTGCAGCGCGCGGTGAGCGGCACGCTGTTCGTCGACAACGCCACGGCGATGCCCAAGGAACTGCAGCAGGAACTGGCGGCCGCACTCGCCACCGCCGAACGCGCCGACATCCGCCTCGTGTGCGCCGTCGCACCGGCGGCGGCCGACAGAGACCACTGGCACGACGACCTGCACGCGACCCTGCAGGCGCCGCCCGTCGAGATCCCGCCGCTGCGCGACGACGCCCGCGACGTGCTGGCGCTGAGCGAGCTGTTCCTGTCGGGCCTCGGCGATCGCCCGAACGGCGCCCCGCGACTGATGACCGAGCGCACCAAGCAGGCGCTGACCGCCCACGACTGGCCCGGCAACGTGCGCGAGCTGCGCCTGACGATCGAGCACGCCGCCGCCAGGGCCGGCAACCAGGCGATCGCCCCCCGCCACCTGCCCGATGGCGTGGCCGACAAGACCTTCCGCGAAGCTCCGGCCCTGCCTTCGCTCGAGGAAGTCGAACGCCAGCACATCATCGAGGTCATGCGCCGCACCGGCGGCGTGCGCGCGCGCACCGCCGAGATCCTCGGCATCGCCAGCTCGACTCTGTACGAGAAGCTCAAGCGCTACCGCATCGAGTGATCCGCGCCTTCACCCGCGGCCCGGGATTCGCCATGATCCGGGGATGCCCGGCCAACGCCGCATCTACCTGGACAACGCCGCCACCACCCGACCGACGGTGCCGGTGGTCGAACGCATGGCCGCGGTGCAGCGCGAACTGTTCGGCAACCCGAGCAGCCGGCACGCCTTCGGCGCGCCGGCCCGCAAGGCGCTCGAAGACGCCCGCGAGTTCCTGCGCGGCACGGTGGCGGCCAACCGGCTGGTGTTCACTTCGGGCGGCAGCGAAGCCGACTACCTGGGCATCGTCGGCGCCGCCGCGAAGCGACCGCCCGGCCGCGTGCTGATGAGCCGCAGCGACCACCCGGCGCTGCTGCGCTGCGCCCGCCTGCTGGCCCGCCACCGCCACCACGTCACCGAACTCGAAGTCACCGAAGACGGCGACCTCGCCCCGGAAACACTGTTCGACGCGCTCGGGCGCGACGTTCGCTGCGTGGCGCTGATGTACGGCCACAACGAACTCGGCACCCTCTGCGAACTGCACGACCTGACCGAGATCGTGCGGCGCGCGGCTCCCGAGGCGCACATCCACGTCGACATCGTGCAGACCTACGGCAAGCTGCCGTTCGACTTCGACACCTTCGACGTCGATTCGCTGGCGGTCTCCGGCCACAAGTTCCACGGTCCGCGCGGCGCCGGCTTCCTGGCGCTGTCGGCGACCGCGGACCTGGCTCCGCTGCAGGAGGCCGGCGGACAGGAGCACGGTCTGCGCGGCGGCACCGAGAACGTCGCCGGCGCGGTCGGCCTGATGGTCGCCGCCGAACAGGCGTTGAGCCACCAGGCGGGCACCGAGATCCACACCCGCGACCTCTGCCGCCGCGTGTTCGACATCCTCGCCGACGCCGTGCCCGCTATCGAACGCCTCGGCCATCCCAAGCGCCGCTTGCCGCACATCCTGTCGTTGCGCCTGCCCGGCGTCGTCGGCGAGACGCTGATGGCCCGCTGCAATGCCCGCGGTGTCGCATTCTCGGTCGGCTCGGCGTGCCATGGCACCGGCGAAGACCAGCCCGCCAAGCCCGCCAGGAAGAACAGGGGTGGCCCCGACAACCACGTGCTCGCCGCCATCGGCATGAACCGCACCGAAGCGCGCGAAGTGATCCGCCTGTCGTTCTCCGGCGAAACCACCGTCGACGAAGCCGAGGAGGCCGCCGACATCCTCGCCGACGAAGCGCTGCGCCTGCTCGAGTCGGCACCGCGCGCCCACCATCCTGGGAGGCGACGGTGAGCAAGAGCAAGACTCCGGCCATGCGCCAGTTCGCCGCGGCCAAGGAGCAGCACCCCGATGCGCTGCTGTTCTTCCGCATGGGCGACTTCTACGAGCTCTTCCACGACGACGCGAAGACGGCGGCCAAGGCGCTCGGCATCACGCTGACCGCCCGCGGCAAGGGCGAGAATGCCGTGCCGATGGCCGGGGTGCCGGTGCGCGCGGTCGACGGCTACCTGCGGCGATTGGTGCAGATGGGCCACCGGGTCGCGATCTGCGAGCAGATGCAGGATCCGAAGGAGGCCAAGGGCGTGGTCGAGCGCGCGGTGGTGCGCGTCGTCACGCCCGGCACGCTGACCGAGGACAACCTGCTCGACGGCCGCCGCCAGAACCACCTCGCGGCGGTGTCGTTCGGCGGCGGCGCCCACCGGGATCGCTGCGGCGTCGCCTGGGTCGAGTTGTCGACGGGGGCGTTCTTCGTGGTCGAACTCGGGCGCGAACGGCTCGCCGACGAACTGGCCCGCATCGAGCCGGCCGAACTGCTGTTGCCCGAGGACCGACGCGGGCAGGACTCGTCGTTCCTGCCGCGGACCGAGACCCCGATCGCCTACCGCGCCGGCTACGACTTCGGCGCCGAGGGCGGCACCCGACTGCTGCTGGAACACTTCCAGGTTTCGACGCTGCGTGGCTTCGGCATCGAAGACGCGCCGCTCGCAACCGGCGCGGCGGGCGCACTGCTCGCCTACCTGCAGGAACCCCAGCAGGGCGCCCTGCCGAACCTGCGCCGCCTCGAGGTCTGGCGCGACGCTGCGTTCCTCGGCCTCGACCGCACCACCCGCCAGAGCCTCGAACTGGTCGCGACCATGCGCGGCGGCGAAGGCACCCCGCTGCTGGCGATCCTGGATCGCTGCGAAACCCCGATGGGCGCGCGCCGGTTGCGCAGTTGGCTGCTGGCGCCGCTGGCCGAACTGCCGGCGATCCAACATCGCCAGGACGCCGTCGCCGAACTGCACGCCGATCAGGAACTGCGTTCCCTGGTGCGCGAGCGGCTGTCCCAAGTGCTCGACCTCGAACGCCTGGCGTCGCGGGCCGCGTTCGGCCGCGCCAACGGCCGCGATCTCGTCGGCCTGCGCCAGAGCCTCGAACAGTTGCCCGCGCTGCGCGAGCGGCTGGCGACGTGCGCGAGCGCGCTGTTGCGCGAACTCGGCGACCGCATCGACCCGCTGCCGGACCTGATGCAGGCGATTGCGGCCACGCTGGTCGACGAGCCGCCCAGCACGATCAAGGAAGGCGGCCTGATCCGCCGCGGCCACCACGCCGAACTCGACGAGCTGCGCGACCTCGCCAGGGACAGCACGGAGTTCCTGGCGCGCTACCAGCAGCGGCTGATCGAAGAGACCGGTATCCAGACGCTGAAGGTCGGCTTCAACCGGGTGTTCGGCTACTACATCGAAGTCACCCACACCCACCGCGAGGTCGCCCTGCCCGACGACTTCGTGCGCAAGCAGACCACCAAGAACGCCGAGCGCTACGTCACCGACGAATTGCGCGCTCTCGAGACGAAGATCCTCAAGGCCGAGGAGAACGCCAAGGCGCTCGAATACGAACGGTTCGTCGCCCTACGGGAACAGGTCGCCCACGCCGTCGAGCCCCTGCAGGCCACCGCGCACGGCGTCGCCGACCTCGACGCGTGCTGCTCGCTGGCGACGGTCGCGATCGAGCGCGACTACTGCCGGCCGGCGCTCGAAGACTCGTGCGTGCTGAAGCTGCAGGATGCGCGCCACCCGGTGCTCGAAGCGACGCACGCCGCCGGTTCGTTCGTCGCCAACGACACCGACCTCGAACCGCCGCACCGCCGCCTGGTGCTGCTGACCGGACCGAACATGGCCGGCAAGTCGACCTGGATCCGACAAAACGCGCTGATCGTCATCATGGCCCAGATCGGCAGCTACGTGCCGGCCAAGGCAGCGACCGTCGGCCTGTGCGACCGCGTGTTCACCCGCGTGGGCGGCGCCGACGACATCAGCCGCGGTGCATCGACGTTCATGGTCGAGATGACCGAGACGGCCAACATCCTCAACAACGCGACCGCACGCAGCCTGGTCGTGCTCGACGAGGTCGGCCGCGGCACGAGCACCTACGACGGCCTGTCGCTGGCCTGGGCGATCGCCGAGGACCTGCACGAACGCATCGGCTGTCGCGCGCTGTTCGCCACCCACTACCACCAACTGATGGACCTCGCCGGCGACGGTCGCGGCATCGTCAACTGCCGCGTCGCGGTGCGCGAATGGGGCGACGAGATCGTGTTCCTGCACCGCATCGAACAGGGCGGCACCGATCGCAGCTACGGCCTGCACGTCGCCCGCCTCGCCGGCATCCCGAAGCCGGTGCTCGAACGCGCGCAGACGGTGCTCGACAAACTCGACGCCGAAGGCGATCAAGTGCGAGAAGCGCTGGTCGGCAAGCAGCAGCGCAGCCGACCGGGCCCGCGGCAACGCGAGCTGTTCGCGCCGCCGCCCGACCCGATCGCCGAAGAGCTGCGGCTGCTCGACCTCGACGACTTGTCCCCGCGCCAGGCCGCCGAGTGGCTGCGCGAACGGCAGGACCGGCTGCGTCGCGGTTGAGTCCGGAAGGGGTGCACGCCCCGGACGATGGCTGCCGATAGTCTGGTGCCATGAGCGCTCCGATCACGATTCGTCCCTATCAGCCCGGCGACGAGCACTCGCTGCTGCAGGGCCACAACCAGATCTTCCCCGAGCGTTCCCTCGCCCACTGGCAGTGGAAGTTCCGCGACAACCCGACCGGACAGGTCCACACGATGGTCGCGGCGCACGAGACCGAGGGCATCGTCGGCGCCTACGTGACGCTGCCCGCCTACGCCAAGATCGAAGACCGCACGCGCGTGATCGGCCAGTGCGTCGACCTGTGGGTGCTGCCGCAGCATCGACGCCACGGCCCGCGACCCGGCCTGTTCGTCAATCTCGGCCTGGCCCACTACGAACAGTGGGGCGGCAAGGGCGAACACGACAACTCGTTCCACCACGGCTGGCCGATCGCGACCTGGCGGATCGGGCAGAAGTACCTGCGCTACGAGATGGTGCGCGATTGGGACTTCCTGTTCCGCGAGATGGAGCCCGGCGGCTTCGCGCCGCGGGCGGTCAGCGAAGAACTCGAGGTGCGCGCCGTCGACCGCTACGGCGCCGATGTCGATGGGCTGTGGGGCGCGTTCGCCACCGAAACGCAACTGGCGGTGATCCGCGACCAGCGCTACCTGAACTGGCGCTACGCCGACGCGCACGACGCGACCTACGAACTCTACGAGTGCCGCGAACGGCGCAGCGGCCGGTTGCGCGGTCTCGCGGTCGTGGCCCTGCGCGACTTCGTCATCCCCAACACCTGCTTCGTGGTCGATTGGCTGGTGCCGAAGGACGACCAGGACGCGACCGTCGCGTTGGTCGCCAAGGCGGAGGAGCGCGCGACCGGCCTGGGGGCGGGTGCACTGGCGACGCTGTTCCAACACCGCGACCCGCGCTTCCTCGCCTTCCAGAAGCTCGGATTCCTGGTCTACGGCACGATCTACTTCCAGGTCGTCATCCCGTTCGACAAGCACGACACCCACTTCTACAAGGAGCAGTGGTACCACACGCTCGGGGACTCCGACCTGGTCTGAAGCCGCGGCGGATCAGTTCCCGCCGCCGGCCTCGGGCGTCGCTTCCTCGCCTGCTTCCTCGGCCTCCTCGACGATCTCGACGGCCTCGACCTTCGGGACGGACCTCTCGGCGTAGACCATGAACGGCATCAGCATGCCGAGCAGACCGGCGACGCTGCGCGCACGGCCCAGGTCGAGCCGATAGACTGCGTCCGTGCCCTGGCGCTCGTGCTCGATCCTCTTCAGCCACGGGCGGAACAGGCGCGTTTCCTTGCGTTCGCGCAGCTCGGCCAGCCGATCGGCGACCGCCTGCTCGGTCACGGCGAGCCCCTCGCCCGACGTGCCGTGCCGAACGATCAACTCGATCTGCACGTGCGGGTCGTCCTCTTCGCCGACTGCCTCGAGCCGAAAGCATACGTGCGTCGGGCGGTCGCGCTCTGGCCAGGTGACTTCGCCGAACGCCGACCAGAAGTCCTCGTTGAGCAGCGATGGCTGTCGCATGTCGACGACCAGATACCCGAGCACGGTCTTGCGGCCGGCGACGAACGACATCACGTCAGCCGATGGCAAGCCGGCGCGCCGCTTGCCTTCGAGCACCGGCCGGATCAGGTCCGCGTAGCCGCTGACGCGCAGCTCGGGCCGCACCAGAACGCGCATGTTGTCGTCGTTCCATCCGCCGACCTG
>DRKG01000309.1 GCA_011051855.1 bacterium
AGCATCAGACCGAGGAATGCCGCCGCCGGCAGATTGGTGCTGCCGAACAGGTAGACGCCGGTAACCTCGGTGTAGACGAAGTTGCTCACCACCATCGCCACCGCCGCCGCGAACGTCATCAACGTCACCGCGAAGAAGTGCTGCACGACGAGACCGAGCGCGAACAGCAGCAGGTAGATGCCCGGCACGTCGATCGTCGTCGACAATGGCTTGGCCCAGGTCAGTTCGGTCGTGTCGGTGACGATCAACACGGTCGCCGCGCACATCAGGCCGAAGCCGGAAGGGTTGAAGATGTGGGCGCTACGGCCGTCCTTCTGCCAACGTAGGAACTCCTTGCCCAGGAGCCCGGCGGTAATCATGGCGAACTGCCAGATGAACCAATCGTCGCGGAACCAGATGAACAGGTTCGTCGACAGCACGATCGGCATCGGCCCGGAGGCGAGTCGCCAGACGCGCCCGCGCGTCCACGCCCACAGGCCGTCGAAGGCATACAAGTAGCAGATCTGCGCCACAACCAGCGGTGCCTGCGCGTACATCGGCCGGTCGCCACCCTGCACCCACAGATAGCCCCAGTAGGCAAACAGCACCAACTGCACCAGCCCTTGGATGTAGTGCTGCCGCACCGGCGGAATCGGCTCGACCCCGCGCACCCGACCGGTCGCACGCAGCAGCACGAACCAGCCGATCAGTCCCGCACCGGTGCCGAGGAACGACCAGAACAGATGCGCGTTGTCCCGCACCCGATCGATCGACAGAAACCCGAGCAGCGCCACCGACAGCAGCAACGGCAGATTCGGCAGCAAGCCGGTGGTGCGGGTCTTGGCGGAAGGGTGCATGCGTGCGGGAATCCTAGCCCGATCCAAGCAGGAACCGGTGGCTCCGGTTGCCCCTACAGCTCCGGGAGGAAGTCCGCAGGCGGTTCAGGGCGCGCCCGCTATCGTGCCCAGGCCCCCTTCCACCGCCGCATCCGTCATGCGAACCGATCCCCGCACGCCGCTGCCGCCGCCGTTCGGCCTTCTCGCGCTCGCCGCTGCACTCACCGGGCACCTCGACGCCCAGATCCCGGCCACGGCACTCGCCACGGCACCTGCGCAGGTGCGCGCGGTGCTGACGAGCGACACCCGTGCGATCCGCCGGGACGTGCCGCTGACGCGTTCGATACGGCGCGCTCTCCGGGCCGGCACCCGCGACTTCACCGGCCATCCGGGCGCGAACTACTGGCAACTGCAAACCGACTTCGACATCGACGTGCGCCTCGATGCGCCGGCCTGCACGTTGCACGGCCGCGAGACGATCGCGATCCACAACCACAGCCCCGACGACCTGCACACGATCGCGCTGCGGCTCGACCACAACATCTTCCGCTTCGGCGTCGAGCGCGGCTCGTCGGTGCCGGCCGAGCGCACCGACGGCATGGTCATCACGCACATGGCGATCGACGACCGGGAGATCGACCTGCATGCCGCCCCGCGCCGCCGCCGCGGCGAACGCTCGGGCCCGACGGTTCGCGGGCTTGAGCGCACGGTCGCTACGATCCTGCTCGAACAGCCGGTCGAGGCCGGCACCACCGCCCACCTCGAGATCCACTGGCACACCAAGCTACCGGGTGGCGACGGCGGCCGCGGCCACCGCATGACGCAGCGCTGGAACGACACGCTGTTCCAGCCGACGCAGTGGTTTCCGCGCCTGTGCAAGTACGACGACCTGCACGGCTGGGTGACCCAGCCCTATCTCGGGCCGGCCGAGTTCTACAACAACTTCGGCAGTTTCGACGTCGCCATCGACGTGCCGGCCGGTTGGCTGGTCAGCGGCACCGGCGAACTGCAGAACGCCGACGAAGTGCTGTCGCAACCGGCGCGCGATCGCCTCTCCCAGGTGCTCGACTCCGACGACGAGATCATGATCGTCACGGCAGACGAGCGCGGTGCCGGCAACGCGACCGCCGATGGCGAACAGCTGACGTGGCGGTTTCACGCCGACCTCGTCAACGACTTCGCCTGGGCGACGGCGCGCGACTACGTGTGGCGGGCGACCCGCGCGACGATCCCCGGCAAGGGGCCGGTGCCGATCCACATGCTCTACCTGCCCGAGCGCGCCCGCCGATTCCAGCGCGCCGGGACCGTCACCCGCCACGCGCTCGAGTTCTACTCGTCGGCCTTCGGGGCCTATCCGTTCCCGCAACTGACGCTGCAGGACGGGCCGAGCGCCGGCATGGAATACCCGATGGTGATCAACTCGAACCAAGGGGCGGCCGACCACGAAACCGCGCACCAGTGGTGGCCGATGATGGTCGGCACCAACGAGACGATGTACGGGTGGATGGACGAAGGCTTCAACACCTACATGAACATCCTCTCGGGCGCGCACCGGCGCGGCCGCGCCCCCAGTCTCGACGGCCGCGGCGCGAGCTACGGTCGCCGCGCGGGCGACGAGAGTGAGCCACCGATGATGTGGACCGCCAACTACGCCGGTTCGCAGTACGGCTTTCAGACCTACATGAAGGCGCCGATGATGCTGTCGATGCTCGGCGGCATCGTCGGCGACGAGGCCGTGCGTCAGGCGATGCAAGCGTATGCCGAGACCTGGGCGTTCAAGCACCCGTCGCCGTGGGACTTCGTGTTCTTCATGCAGGATCGACTCGATGTCGACCTCGGCTGGTTCTTCTACTACTGGCTGTGGACGACCGAATCGGTCGACGGCTCGATCCGGGAACTCGCGCGCGAGGGCGACACCTGGAAGGTCACCGTGCACCAGGCCGGCCAGATGCCGTCGCCGATCGTGCTGCTGGTGGAGTTCGCCGAAGACGGCCCGCCGCCCCGGCTGCCGGCGAACGCACGCGCACGCGCGGATGGCAAGGTCGTTGTGACGGTGCCGGTCGACGTCTGGTTCGACGGCCGGCGCGCGCACGTCGTGCCGCTCGACTTCGGTGGCCACACGATCGCGAAGATCGAGCTCGATCCGGGCGGACGGTTCCCGGACGGCGACCGTGACGACAACGTCTGGCCGCGCTGACCCGCCGACCCGAGGCGCCAGTCGGGCTATTCGAGCCCGAGCGCCTTCCTCACCGCCGACCCGTCGACGTCGCCGCCGGCGAAGTCGTCGAACGCCTTCGTCGGCGGAGTGATCATGTGCGCCTGGATGAACGGTGCGCCTTCCTCGGCGCCCTGCTGGCTGTCCTTGAAGCAACACTCCCACTCGAGCACCGCCCAGCCGTCGTAACCGTACTTGGTCAACAGCGTGAAGATCCCGCCGAAGTCGACTTCTCCGTCGCCGGTCGAACGGAACCGCCCGGCGCGGTCCTGCCACGACTGGTAGCCACCGTAGACACCGGTGCGGCCGTCCGGCCGGAACTCCGCATCCTTGACGTGGAACGCCTTGACGCGGTCGTGGTAGAGGTCGAGGAACGCCAAGTAGTCGAGCTGTTGCAACACGAAGTGGCTCGGATCGTAGAGTAGGCACGCGCGCGCGTGGCCGTCGACCGCGTCGAGGAACATCTCGTAGCTGGCACCGTCGTGGATGTCCTCGCCCGGATGCACCTCGAACGCACAGTCGACCCCGCACTCGTCGGCGTAGTCGAGCAACGGCCGCCAGCGACGCGCCAATTCGGCGAAGCCTTCCTCGACCAATCCCGCCGGGCGCTGCGGCCACGGGTAGACGGTGTGCCACAGCAGCGCACCGGAGAACGTCGGCATCGCCTTCAGGCCCATGCGCTGGCTGGCCTTCAAACACCACTTCACCTGCTGGCTTCCGTATTCCTGCATCGCTTGAGGTGTTTGGACCTCGGCGGGGGCGAACACCTGGAACATCGACGTGTAGGCGGGATGCACGGCGACCAACTGCCCCTGCAAATGCGTCGACAGCTCGCTGATCGCGACACCGTTCGCCTTGGCCGTGCCGAGCAGCTCGTCGCAATAGTCCTTGCTCTCGGCGGCCTGCTTCAGATCCATGCAACGGCCGTCCCACGACGGCACCTGCACGCCGACGTAGTCGAGTCCGGCCGCCCAGCGACATGCGGTGTCGAACTGGTTCAACGGCGCATCGTCACTCATGAACTGCGCCAGAAAGATGCCGGGGCCTTGGATCATGGTCGTTCTCGGTCAAACGGAGAAGGTGGTCCGCCGCAGGGTAGCCGACGACGATCGCGGACGACACGCCCGAAGGTCGAACGGCGCTTCAAGACACCCTGACCCACCGGCCCCTCTCGGCCGACTTCTGCGCGGCCTCGAGCACCGCCTGCACGGCGACACCGTCGTCGAAGTCGGGGGCGAACGGGCGCTCGCCTGCCAGCGCCTGCACGAAGTCGGCGACGTGGTGCACGAACGTGTGCTCGTAGCCGATGATATGTCCATCCGGCCACCAGTGGGGCGCATATGGATGCACGCCGTCCATGCACATCACCGTGCGAAAGCCCTGCGTATCGCGTCGGTCGGCAAACGAGAACACTTCGAGTTCGTTCATTCGTTCGAGGTTCCAACGGATCGTGCCTTCGGTGCCGGAGACCTCGATGCAGTTGTAGTTCTTGCGGCCGGGTGCGACCCGGGTCGCCTCGTAGGTGCCGATCGCTCCGCCCTTGAACTTCGCCAGGAAGCAGAACGCATCATCCACGTCGACCCGTTTCTGCTTGCCGCCTCCCGCCGGCCGCCGCTTGTGGAACGTCTGCTGCAGGCCGCACACCTCCTCGAACTCGAGACCGGTCAGCGCCCGCGTCAGGTCGATCAGGTGCGCATTGAGGTCGCCGTGCGCACCGCTGCCGGCGAGCTTCTTGCTGTTGCGCCAACTCCAGCCGGCCTTCGGGTCGCTGAGCCAGTCCTGCAGATACACGCAGCGCACCTGCAGCACCGTTCCGATGTCACCGCGCGCGATCGTCCGCGCCGCCAACGTGGTCGCGGGCGCCCGGCGGTAGTTGTGCCACACGCCGACGCGCACGTTCTTCCTCTTCGCCAGCCGAGCCATCTCCTTGGCCTGCGCCAACGTCATCGCCAGCGGCTTCTCGCACAACACGTGTTTGTTCGCGCGCAGCGCCTGCATGCTGATCGCGTGATGGCTGTCATTCGGGGTCGCGACGTCGACGACGTGGATGTCCGGGTCGGCGAGCACCGCCTCGAGATCCGTCGAGGCCGCTTCGAAACCGAGCTTGCCGGCGGCCGCCGTTACCCGCCGGCGGTCGCGACCGACAACGACCTTCGGTACGACGCGCATCGGCAGATCGAAGAAACGATTCACCTGCCGGTAGGCGTTGCCATGCGCGCGCCCCATGAAGGCGTGGCCGACCATCGCCACATTGAGGACTGGGAGCCGGCGGTCCCGGGAACGGTTCGACTGCGACGCGACACTCATCGCGCCGCAGGATAGCCCGGCCCGCAGCAGCTGCCAGCGCCGACCCGCGCTATCGGGTGCCGCCGAACAGCACGCGCAGGTTCACCGGCGGTAGCGCCGGCTGGAACAGCTTCCAGCCGACGAACAGGTCGGGCACGCCGTCGCGATTCCAGTCTCCGAGATCACCCGAGATCTCGGCATCAAAGCCGCCGACGCGCGTCGTCGACGCGAACCGGGCATCCTCGAACTCGCCCGTCCCGCCGCTCAGGTAGGTCGCCACCGACGAACTGCGCACCCCGCCCGGGCCGGTGTAGGTGCTGAACACCACGGCATCGAGATTGCCATCGCCGTTGACGTCGCCCAGGCGCAGCGCGGTCGGATTGCCCGGCGCGAGCGCGTTCGGAGACGCAAGCGTCTCGACGAACCGGGCGACATCGACTTCGGTCGAACCGCCGCCGGGTGCGAAGGTGTTGCGGAACACCCGCAGCGTGCTGTCGCCGCGGCAGGCCACCATCAGATCAACGAGGCCATCACGATCGAAGTCGGACGCGGCCACCAACGCCGGTTCGCTGCCGGCCAACAACGCCTGCGGGCCCGAAGGCACGGCGCTGAACACGAAGCGATCGTGCTCGGGTGCCGTGCCCGCCTGGTAGCGGTAGAACCGCAGGTGATCGCCGTCCACCGACGACGGGGTCGTGCCGGTCGGAACCGCGACCACCAGTTCGAGCGCTGCCGTCTGCGGGTTGAGGTCGCCGAGCGCAAGGCCACGCGCGTTGCCGTGCACCGCCGTCAACTGCGTCGGCACGTGGAAAGGGAACTCGCCCGGCCCGAAGGCCGCCTTGCCGCGCATCAGCGCGATCCGGCTGTCACCCTCGCCCGGCATCGCCACACCGAACGACAGCAGCACGACCAGATCCTGCACACCGTCGCCATCGACGTCGGCGACGCGCACACGGGTGTCGTCGTCGACCGCGAGGTCTCCGAGCGGCGCGCCGAGCACGTCGCGCAGCCGCGGCGACTCGACCGCCGTCGGCGCCGGGTGAAGCCAGTGGCCGACGCGCGAATCCGAAGCCACGAACACCAGCGGCTCGACCGCCCCCTCCACGGGCACGCGCGCCAGCGAATCCGGCAGCAACCCGGGGAATGACAGCGTGCCGCCGAGGCTCGGGAACCCGCCGAAGCCATCGTTGGCCACAACCGTAATCTCTTCCCCGCCGTTGAGGCCGCTGCGGCTCGCGACCGCGAGGTCGCGCAGCCCGACCCCCGGTTCGACGTTGGCCGCCGTCGGCGTGAAGTTGCCGCCGACGATCCCCTCGACCTCAAAGCCGAGCCGGGCCCCGGCATCCGGCGGCAGCAGCACCGGGTCACCGCCCTGCACGGTCGAGACCAGGCGCGTCGACAAACGCCGCTCGCGCGCGCCGTCGACGTCGACTTCGTGCACGATGAACCCCGCCGCCGCTTCGTCCTGGTTCTGCGGAGTGGTGAACGCCTTGGCGAACGCCAGCGAGCGGATCTGCACCGGGGACTCCGCACCACCGATCGCACCACCTTCCAGCGTGGGGAACAGCGGCTCGAACACCTGGTCGGCGAACTGCAGCAGGCCGAGTGCGACCAGCGCCGGCTCGCCGCGGATCGCCACCACCAGTTCGAGCGGCCCGCCGTTGCCGGGCGACGTCTCGTCGAGGTTGGCGGCCAGCGACAGGCCGATCGGTTCGACCGGGGCGATATAGACGTTCTGCACCTCCGGGTCGGCGAACGTGAAGCCCCCCGGCATTGTCGGATCCGGTTGCTGCGAGAACACCGCGACGGTCGGCTGCGTCACCGGGCTGCCACCGATACCGGCGAGCACGATCGCCAGCGACTGTTCCGGCGCATTGCGGCACGCGTGCAGGCCGACCGCCGGCGACTGCGGATCCGGCTGGTAACCCGGGATCGTCGGATCGAGCCGCGGCCCCAACGCAAACGAGCCGTCACCGTTGCCGAGTGCCACGTCGAGTTTCATCTGGCTGCCGCTGGCAACCGCGACGTCAGGCACGCCGTCGTCGTTGAAGTCGGCGACTTCGAACGCCTCGTAGGGGAACGCGCGCACGGCGACCTCGATCGGCTGCGAGAACCCCGGCTGCCCGACTCCCGCCGGGCGCGCGAGCAGCACGTGGGGCAACTGGCCCGAAGGCGCATTCGGGCCGGGAACGAGCAGTACGTCCGGCAACTGGTCGCCATCGAACCGGGCGACGCGGGCCCGATACGAACCCGGCGGCGCCGACACGCGATGCACGGCGCCGAGCGGCGGCAGCGGCCGCGCCTGTCCCAGGACCAACAGGTGGCTGGCGGTGGCACCGCCCTCGTTGACGATGAACAGATCGGGCACCGCATCGCCGTCGAAGTCTCCGACCACGAGATCCTGCGGACTGCGCTCCGCGCCCGCTTCGTGGTCGCCGATCTGCAGCGGGGCCGCGAACGGCTGGAACATGCCGTTCTGCAGCGCCAACACCAGTTGCAGGAAACCGACGCCCCCCTGCTCGGTCAGAATCGCAAAGTCCGGAGCCTCGGCGGTGCTCGGCGCGTTGTCGAGCGGAATCGGCACCGCTGCCACCGGGATGCGATCGAGCACCGCGCCGCGCGGGCCGTAGAACGGATCGGGGTTGGCAAACAGGAACTCCTCGCTCGCGATAACCTCCGCCTGGATGCCGTCGAGTTCGACCCGCAGGATGATGTCGACCGAACCGGGGCGGCCATCGGGCGACGGCGGCATCGTGAACACCAGCCGATCGCTGTCCGATTCCTCGGTGCGGAAGTCCGCACGCGGCAACTCCACCAAACGCTCGCCCTTGAAGAACGACAGGGTCACGCGGTCGAAGTCGAACCGTGCCGGCGTCGTCGAGAAGTCGTACGGCACCAACGCCGTGCCGATCAACGTCAGCAGGCTACCGCCGGTCGTCGGCCCCTGACTCGGCAGCGCCAACGCGATGTCGGGGCGGTAATAGGCATTGCGGATCTCGGTCGAGACGCCGGCGACCGCGTCGCGCACGATCAGCGTCGCTACCACCGGGAACGAATTGCCGGGAACCAGCGCGGACAAGCGCGGCACGCCGTTCAGCGCCGACTCGAAGCGGATGTCGGTGGCAAAGCGCTCGATCGTGCTGGCGCTGGCGGGATCGGGCGTGCGGACCAGCACCTGCACATCCTCCGCCGCCGTGCTGTGCAGGCCGTCGACGTCGATCTCCACCCGCTGACCGAGCGGCGACAGAAACGCGGTGGCGGCACCGGTAGGCAGCACGAGGCTGGCGACCGGCTGCCGCAACAAGGTGGTCGGCACCGGCCCGGCGACCCGCCGGCCAGCGGCCCAGACGCTCAAGTTCGCGGTGACGTCGGCCGAGGTCACGCCGCCGGCCGCGTCGGCGATCGAGGCGAGGCCAAACGTGATCAGCGTCGCCCCCCCCTGATTGGTCGCCGACAGCACCGGCAACACGGCGGCCAGCGTGCCGACCTCGGCGTTGACGACGCGCACTTCGAGATCGCCGCCGCCGGCCAGTTCCGCGTCGCTGACGACGATCGTGCGGCTGGCTCCGGGAGCCGCAACCAGCGGCAACGGCGAACTGTCGCCGCTGATCGTCGGCTGGCGCGCATCCGCCGTGCTGCCGCCCCCGCTGGCGGCCACGCCGGTGATCAAGCCGGCTCCGCAACCCGACAATCCGAGCAGCAGGACCGGCAGCAGCGCGGCGACGAGCGCATTTCCAATTCGTCGCAGTTCCATGGCCATCGGGTAGAAGTCTACCCCGTGCACGGCGTCTTTCGGGCTGCCGCGTGGGTCGCGCCGTTCGTTCGATGGCACGGGCCCGTGCGCACGCCACCTGCTACAACCCCGGCATGAGCGACACGACCGTGCCCTGGTCCCCGCCGCCCGAGCGACGAGTGTTCTGCAACCGCACGCTGAACATGCGCTCGGTACAGGCGATCGGGTTCGACATGGACTACACGCTGGTGCACTACGACGAGCACGAGTGGGAAGCGCGCGCCTACGCCCACGTGCAGGAGCGACTCGCCGCCCGCGGGCTAGCGGTGGCGGATCTGCGCTTCGACCCGGAGCTGTTCGCGCGCGGCCTGATCGTCGATCTCGAACTCGGCAACATCGTCAAAGCCAATCGCTTCGGCTACATCACCCAGGCGGCGCACGGCACCGCGCTGATGCCTCACGACCAACAGCGGCACGCCTACAGCGAGACCTGGGTAGACCTCGGCGAGCCGCGCTGGGTGTTCCTGAACACGTTGTTCTCGCTGTCCGAGGCGTGCATCTACGGCCAGCTCGTCGACCTGCGCGATCGCGATCAGCTCGACGGTCGGCCGAGTTACCGCGAACTGTTCCGACTGGTCAGCGACACCATCAACGAGGCCCACCTGGAGGGTGCGCTGAAGGCCGAGATCATCGCCGACCCGGAACGCTTCGTCGAACTCGACCCCGACCTACCGCGCACGCTGCTCGATCTCAAGCACGCCGGCCGGCAACTGTTCCTCGCCACCAACTCGGAATGGCACTACACGCGCGCGATGATGGGTTACGCCTTCGACGGCCGACTCGACGGCATGTCGTGGCGCGACCTGTTCGACCTGGTGATCGTGCAGGCGGCCAAACCGGGATTCTTCGAGCGCCACGCACCGTTCCATGAGGTGGTCGACGATGCCGGTACCGAACGCCCGCTGCAGGGGCCGTTGCGACGGGGCGTCGTCTACCGCGGCGGCAACGCAGAGGACGTGCAGCGACACTTCGGGCTGGACGGCAGCCAACTGCTCTACGTCGGTGACCACGTCTACGCCGATGTGCACGTCTCGAGCCGCATCCGGCGCTGGCGCACGGCGCTGGTGCTGCGCGAACTCGAGCAGGAGGTGCTGGCCGAACGCGCTTTCGAGACCGAACAACACCGACTGCAGGCGTTGATGCGCGACAAGGTGCAGCTCGACCAGGAGCAGGCGCTGCTGCGCACGGCGGTGATGCGCATCGAACACGGTGCGGCACCTCCCGCCGGCGTGACCGAGGGCATCGAGGAACTCCAGGAGCGACTGCGCACGCTGCGGCAGGAGAGCGACGAACTCGATGCACGGATCGCGCCGCTCGCGCAGGCGGCCGGTCGCCTTGGCCATCCCCGCTGGGGTCCAGCAATGCGCGCCGGCAACGACAAGAGCCGGCTGGCGCGGCAGATCGAAGGCCACGCCGACATCTACATGTCGCGGGTATCGAACCTCTTGCACGTGACGCCGTTCGGCTATTTGCGCGGCGCGCGCGGCACTCTGCCCCACGATCGCCCACCGGGGTAGCAGGCGTCGCGGTGCGCCATTGAGCCACTTGCGGAGGCCGGTCAGACTGCCGAACATCGCTCTCGTGCACCTGTCCCCGCTGCTGCTGGTCGCCTTCGCCGCCGGGCTCATCCGGGCCCCGCTGCCGGCCCAGGGCTTCTACAAGCGGCTGCCGAACGACTACCTACGCACCGCCGACGACAACGCCGCGACGCGCCTCGATGCACGCCTGGCGAGCGGCGAGATCGAGCTGCCGATGACTGGCAGAAGCGGCCGCCTGCTGGCGCTGCTGCGCGCACTCGACGTGCCGGTGTCGAGCCAGACACTCGTGTTCAGCAAGACCAGCAAGCAGCGGCATCGGGTGTCACCGCACAATCCGCGCGCCCTCTACTTCCACCGCGATGCCTACGTCGGCTACATCCCGGGCGCCGAGTCGATCGAGTTGATCGTCGGCGATGACCGTCTCGGTCTCGCGTTCTACCGCGTGCCTCAGGGCGACGATGCGCCGGTGCGGATCATCCGCGACGACACCTGCCTGAGCTGCCATGCCTCGGCGCGCACGCACGACGAACCGGGGCTGCTGCTGCGTTCGGTGTTCCCCGACGAGAACGGGGACCCCATCGCCAGTGCCGGCGAAACCCAGATGGACTTCCGCTCGCCGATCGTCGAACGCTGGGGCGGCTGGCTCGTGACCGGCACGTTCCGCGGGCAGCACCGCGGCAACGGCATCGCGACCCGCGGCGAGTTCGACAGCGAATGGCACGTCACCTCGCGACCGGCCGAAGACCTGCGCGCGTTCGCCGACCAGTTCGACGTCGGGGCGTATCCGGTGGCGACCAGCGACATCG
>DRKG01000310.1 GCA_011051855.1 bacterium
AAGGCCTCGACGACGTCGCCGGGCCGGCGATCGGCGAACTGCCACTGCAACTCGACGCCGGTCGCGCTCTCGAACGCCTTGATCACCTCGAGCACGGTCGAGCCGGTGCCGGTGCCGAGATTGAACACCTCGACCGCCTCCTCGACCTTGCCGGCGAGCAAGCGATCCATCGCCAGGATGTGGGCCTTGGCGACGTCGACGACGTGGATGTAATCGCGGATGCAGGTGCCGTCGCGCGTCGGGTAGTCGTTGCCGAACACCTTCAGCGGACCGCGCAGCCCGATGGCGCTCTGGGTGATGAACGGCACCAGGTTCTGCGGCACGCCGAGCGGCAGCTCGCCGATCTTCGCCGACGGATGCGCACCGACCGGATTGAAGTAACGCAGCGCAATCGCCCGGAAGCCGTGCGCCGCCGCACCGTCGCGGATGATCTCCTCGCCGATCTGCTTGGTGTTGCCATACGGCGATTCCGCTGGCTTGACCGGCGCGTTCTCACGGATCGGCAGCTCGTCCGCCTGGCCGTAGACCGTGCACGACGAACTGAAGATGAACGCGCACCCGTGGTGCTCGCGGCAATAGCCGAGCAGGTTGACCAGCGAGCCGAGGTTGTTGTGGTAGTAGTCCAGCGGCTTCTCGACCGACTCGCCGACTGCCTTGTGGGCGGCGAAGTGGATGATGCTGTCGAAATCGGGATGCTGCCGCAGGAACGCCGAGGTCGCGCCGGTGTCGGCGAGGTCGACGTTCTCCCAATGCGGCCGTTTGCCGGTGATTGCCTCGATGCCGTCCAGCACGCCCGCGCTGGTGTTGGCGAGGTTGTCGGCGATGACCACGTCGTGCCCTTGCGCGAGCAGCTCGACCGCCGTGTGCGAGCCGATGTAGCCGAGACCGCCGGTGACCAGGACCTTGCTCATCGTTCGCCCCTACTTGCGCACGTAACCTTCGAAATCGCGGTGTTCCTGCTTGTATAGCACCTCGTCCGGCAACTGCTTGAAGGCCTCGTAGGTGATCTTCAATCCTTCGGCGCGCGCCACCTTCGGCTCCCAGCCGAGGATCTCCCGCGCCTTGGTGATGTCCGGGCGGCGCTGGGTCGGATCGTCCTTCGGCAGCGGTTTGTAGATGATCTTCTGATCGGTGCCGGTGAGCTTGATGATCTCCTCGGCGAACTCCTTGATGGTGATCTCGTCGGGGTTGCCGATGTTGACCGGGTGCGGGTAGTCGCTGTGCAGCAGCCGGTAGATGCCTTCGACCAAATCGTCGACGAAGCAGAACGAACGCGTCTGGCTGCCGTCGCCGAACACCGTCAGGTCCTCGCCGCGCAGCGCTTGACCGATGAACGCCGGCAGCACGCGGCCGTCGTTGAGCCGCATGCGCGGGCCGTAGGTGTTGAAGATGCGGATGATGCGCGTCTCCAGGCCGTGGTAGGTGTGGTAGGCCATCGTCATGGCCTCCTGGAAGCGCTTGGCCTCGTCGTAGACGCCGCGCGGGCCGACCGGATTGACGTTCCCCCAGTACTCCTCGGTCTGCGGGTGCACGGTCGGATCGCCGTAGACCTCCGAAGTCGACGCAACCAGGATGCGCGCCTTCTTCTCCTTGGCGAGGCCAAGGCAGTTGTGGGTGCCGAGCGAGCCGACCTTCAGCGTCTGGATCGGGATCTTCAGGTAGTCGATCGGGCTCGCCGGCGACGCGAAGTGCAGGATGTAGTCGAGCGGCCCGGAGACGTGGATGTAGTTGCTGACGTCCTGGTGGTAGAAGGTGAACTCGGCCTTCGGGAACAGGTGCTCGAGGTTGCGCAGGTCGCCGGTGATCAGGTTGTCCATGCCGACCACCTCGAATCCTTCGCGGATGAAGCGGTCGCACAGGTGCGAACCGAGGAAGCCGGCGGCGCCGGTGATCAGGATGCGTGGCATGGCCTTGGGTCTTTCCTTCGGCTATTCGGCCGGATGGTGGTCGGCGACGCCGATCCCGGTGTAGTGGAAGCCGTTGGCGGCGAGTTCTTCGCCGCTGAAGATGTTGCGGCCGTCGAACACCGCCGGATGCTTCAACGCGGCCTTGATGCGACTCCAGTCCGGCACGCGGAACTCGCGCCACTCGGTGACCAGCAGCAGGCCGTCCGCGCCTTCGAGAGCGGCGTAAGCGTCCTCCGCGTAGCTGATCTTGTCGCCGATCATGTGCTTCGCCTCGGGCATCGCCACCGGATCGTAAGCGGTGACCGTGGCCCCGGCGGCGAGCAACTGCTCACAGAGGACCAGCGCCGGCGCCTCGCGCATGTCGTCGGTCTCGGGCTTGAAGCTCAGGCCCCACATCGCGAAGTGGCGTCCCTTCAGGTTGCCGTCGAAGTGCTTGTTCACCTTGTTGAACAGCACCGCCTTCTGCGCCTCGTTGACGTCCTCGACCGACTGCAGGATGCGCAAGTCGTAGCCGCTTTCGCGCCCGGTCCGCACCAGCGCCTTGACGTCCTTCGGGAAGCAACTGCCGCCGTAGCCGATGCCCGGGTAGATGAAGCGGTTGCCGATGCGCGGGTCGCTGCCGATGCCCTTGCGCACCGCGTTGACGTCGGCCCCGAGCCGTTCGCACAGATTGGCGATGTCGTTCATGAACGAGATCTTGGTCGCCAGCATCGCGTTGGCCGCGTACTTGGTCATCTCGGCCGACGGCACATCCATGAAGTAGACCGGGTGACCGTTGAGCGTGAACGGTTTGTAGAGGCGCGCCAGCACCTCCTGCGCGCGTTCGCTGCCTACCCCGCAGACGATGCGATCGGGCTTCATGAAGTCTTCGATCGCCGCCCCTTCCTTGAGGAACTCCGGATTGCTGGCGACGTCGAACGGGATCTCGGCGCCGCGCGCGGCGAGCGCTGCGGCGACCTCCTTGCGCACCTTCTCGGCCGTGCCGACCGGCACCGTGCTCTTGGTGATGACGACCAGATAGTCGCCCATCTTCTCGCCGATCTCCTTGGCGACCGCGAGCACGTAGCGCAGGTCCGCGCTGCCGTCCTCACCCGGCGGCGTGCCGACGGCGATGAACGCGGCCTCGGCACCCTGCACCGCCTCGCCCAGGTCGGTGGTGAACTTCAGCCGCCCCGCCTTGGTGTTGCGCTCGACGATGTCCTCGAGCCCCGGCTCGTAGATCGGCAAGATGCCCTGGTGCAGGTTCTCGATCTTCTCGGCGTCGACGTCGACGCAGGTGACGTCCATGCCGACGTCCGCGAGGCAAGAGCCCGTGACAAGGCCGACATAGCCGGTTCCGACAACAGCGATCTTCATTTCAGTTCTGCGTTTGCATGGAGGCGCGGCCATCGGCCGCCCGAAGCGAGGCCATCGACCGCCCGGCACGCGCGCCACGAGGCCGGCCGGATACGCCCAACGACACGGCCCCGTGGCGACGGTGCCACCGGGGCCCGATTTCGGGGCAGAGGTTGTAGCGCACGACCGGCCCCACGGCCACCACGGGCCGGGGGTGATTCGGGCCGGTTCGGGAGTGTTGCTGACGAAAGGCCCGCGCTAGCCTGCGAACCGTGACTGATCTCGATCCGGACACCATCGCATCGCTGACCCGTTACGGCTTCGACCCCGAGCTGCAAGCCCGTTGGCAACGGCTGATCGCGGACGGCACCTTCGCGAAGGCCAACAACGTCATCACCGACGAGCTGTCGGCTCCGCCCGCCGGCTCGATCCACGAACTGCCGCCGCCGGACAGCGACGAGTTCCGCGAACTGCACGAGCTGGGGCTGCAGGCGATCGGCCGCGGCGAACTCGCCGTATGCGTTCTGAACGGCGGCATGGCGACCCGCTTCGGCGGCGTCGTCAAGGGCGTCGTCGAGGTGCGCGATGGCCTGTCGTTCCTCGGCCTCGCCATGCACGACACGCTGGCGGTCGCGCGCGCGGCAGGCGGACGCATCCCGGTCTACCTGATGAACAGCTTCGCGACCGACGATGCGACCAAGGACCATTTCGCCGAACACGACGATTTCGGCGTGCCGGCCGACGACCTCGAACACTTCACCCAGTTCGTCGCGCTGCGCGCGACCCGCGACGGCCAACTGTTCCGGCGTGACGACGGCAGCGTATCCCCCTACGGACCGGGGCACGGGGACTTCGCGGCTGCGTTCCGCGCGGCCGGCTGCCTCGAGCGGCTGCGCAACCGTGGCGGCAAGTACGTGTTCGTGCGCAACGTCGACAACCTCGGAGCCCGCGTCAGTCCGGCGGTGCTCGGGCACCACATCCGCAGCGGCTGCGAGATGACCGCAGAACAGGCTCCGAAGTGGGAAGGCGACGTCGGCGGCGCGCCCTACTTGGTAGCCGGTCGCGTGCAACTGGTCGAAGGGCTGCGCTACCCCGACGGCTTCGACGCCGGCATCGTCGACGTGTTCAACTGCAACACGATGACGTTCGACGCCGCGGCACTCGCACGCCCCGTCGAACTCGGCCGTTACTACGTCGAGAAGGAGGTCGACGGCCGCAAGGCCGTGCAGATCGAGCACCTGATCGGCGAGATGACCGCACACCTGACGACCAACTTCCTGAAGATCCCGCGAGCCGGCGCGGACTCGCGCTTCCTGCCGATCAAGGCGCCGCGCGACCTCTCCGACGCGAGGGCCGAGATCGACGCGATCTACGGCCGCTGACGTCGGCGCGAACGACCATGCGCTACGAGGTGCGCAGCATCCCCCCGGCCCCCCGCGTCGTGCGGATGCGTCCCTTACTGGCGCACCGCTGGCCGCTCTTGTTCGTCGGCGGCGCGATGGTCGTGCTCGGCAACCTGATCGCGTGGGCGATGTTCTTGCAGTCCGGCGCCGTGCTCGATCAGGGCCCTCGACTGCGGCGCGGCCCGACCGGCAGCGCCACCGGCGAGATCACCGAACTGTTGCCCGCGCGCCACTTCGACGGCGCCGACTGGTGCTGGACGCACTACCGGTTCCCATGGCGCAAGGACGGCCAGACGATGACCCTCCACGGCATGTGCTTCGTGCCCGCGGGCACACACGCCCTCGGCGACGGGGTGACGGTCGACGTGCTGCTCGCCGACGACAACGTCCACTGCATCCGCGGCGGCAAGCTCCGCCAGGAACGACGCTGGCTCTATGCGCGGTTTTGGCTCGGCGCGATGGCCGTGCCGGGCGCCCTGATCTTGCTGGTCTGGGCCGCCGGGCTGTTCCAGTTGCGGCGTGTGCTCGTGCACGGGGACGTATCGGTCGGCACCGTGCTCACGGTCACGCCGGTGCCCTGGATCCTGCCGGAGATGCTGTCGGTGCGCTACGAGTTCCGTGACCACCACGCCCGTTTGCGCAAGAATCGCCATTGGGTGCGCGCGCGCGGCGCACTCGGTCGGCGCCTGCTGCAACACGGCCGACGTCCGGACGAAGCGCTGCCGGTGCTGCACGACCGGCGCGTCCCGAACTGGAACCGCATGCTGCTGCCCGAAGACTTCCTCGCCGGCGGCGGCGACCCTGACCCGCACCTTCCGACGACGTGAACGAAGACTCCTTGGACGTGGCGCAACTGCTCGGCCCCGACGGCCCGATCGCGCGCCGCCTCGAGGGCTTCGAGGTCCGACCGCAGCAGTTGCAGATGAGCGAGGCGGTCGCCGAGGCGCTGCGGGCTCGCCACCACCTGATCGCCGAAGCGGGCACCGGCACCGGCAAGTCGTTCGCCTACCTGCTGCCGGCTGCGCTGCACGCGGATCGGCACCAGAGCGAAGGGCCGGTGGTGATCGCGACGCGCACGATCGCGCTGCAGGAACAGCTCGAACGCAAGGACCTGCCGTTCCTGCACGCCGTGCTGCCGTTCGAGTGGTCGTCGGTGACCGCGATCGGCCGCAACAACTACGTGTGCCTGCGGCGCATGCACCAGGCCGAACGCGAGCAGCACCTGTTCGAAGACCCCGCGCGCCACGACGAACTGCGGCGCATCGTCGACTGGTCGCTGGCGGCGCGCGATGGCACACGCCAGGAACTCGACTTCTCGGTGCAGCCGGAGGTCTGGGAGGAGGTGCAGGCCGAACACGGCAACTGCCTGCAGCGCGCCTGCAAGCACTTCGACGCCTGCTACTGGCAGCGCGCACGCCGACGCATGCAGTCGGCCCAAGTGCTGGTGGTCAACCACGCGCTCTACTTCGCCGACCTGGCGCTGCGCATCGCCGGCGCGTCGTATCTACCGGCCCACCGCGCGGTGATCTTCGACGAGGCCCACCACCTCGAACGCACCGCTACCGAGTGCCTCGGCCTGCGCCTCGCGCGCACCACCGTCCTGTGGCACCTGCGGCGCATGCACAAACGCCGCAGCGAGCGCTCGCTGCTGGCGAAGTACGCCACACCGACGGCGCGGCTGCTGTGGGAGGAAGCGCACCAGCAGGCGGCGGCGTTCTTCGACGAATTGCAGGCGCGGCTTTCGGCCCGATCGCACGGTGACGCGCTGGCATTGCACGAACAGCAGCTCGATGACGCGCTGTCGCCGATCCTGCGGGCGCTCAGCGGCGAACTCGCGACCGCCGCGGCCAAAGCCGACAAGGTAGACGCCCAGATGGAGCTGACGGCGCGTGCGAACGGCCTCGACGGGCTGTGCGCTACGCTGCGGGCGCTGTGCGTTCCCAATCCGGCCGCCGAGGTTCCGCTGGTGCGGTGGCTCGAAGCCACCCGCCGCGGCCCACAGCTCTGCGGCGCCCCCCTCGACGTCAGCCACGCGCTGCGCAAGCACTTGTTCGACGGCGGCGCCACGGCCATCCTGACCAGCGCGACCCTCGGCACCGGCGACGACGACTTCGGCTGGCTGAAGCAGCAGCTCGGGCTCGACCACGCCGCCACGCTGCGCACCGGCTCACCGTTCGACTACGACCGCGCGGTGGAGCTGGTGGTCGAGGAGGCGATGCCGGACCCCGGCCTCGACCCCGCGGCGTATCGCCAGGCAGTCGCCACCCGCACCGAGCGCCACGTGCTCGCCAACGGCGGCCGCGCGCTGATCCTGTGCACGTCGTGGGACTTCGTGCGCCACCTGGCGCAGCAGCTACGCGACCCGCTCGCGTACGAAGGCATCGAGTTGCTGGTGCAGGGCGAGGCGCCGCTGACCCGTCTGCTCGAGCGCAAGCGCGACGAACCGACCTCGGTGCTGATCGGCACGGACAGCCTGTGGGAAGGAATCGACGTGCGCGGCGCGGCGCTGACTCTGGTCGTGGTCACACGGCTGCCCTTCCAAAGCCCCGGCCACCCGCTGACCCAGGCGCGCATGGCCGCGATGAAGGCCCGCGGCCGGGACCCCTTCCGCGAGCACTCGCTGCCGGAAGCGATCCTCAAGTTCCGCCAGGGCTTCGGCCGCCTGATCCGCAGCAGCGACGACCGCGGCACGGTCGTGCTGATGGACCCGCGGGCGCGCACCAAGGCCTACGGCCGACGGTTCCTGGGGGCACTACCGTTCTCGGACGACTTCCATTAGCCCCCGCGCTCCTGCGGAAAACCCGCCCACCTTGCGACAGGATGGCCGGCGGGCCGTGCACCTGGGGTTATCGCAGTGATATCATCCCAATAGCAACACGGAGCCGGCCATGACCTCTTCCTCCCTCGAACGGAACTACCCGAACCCCGGCAGCGGCATCGCCTTCCTGCTGCTGGCCATCCTGCAGGTGCTGGCCGCCATCGGCACGGTCGTGCTCGGCGTGCAGCGCGGCAAGGCGGGCGACACCGGCACCGCGATCGCCCTGCTCGTGTCGGTGCCGGTGCAGATCGCGCTGCTCGTGCTGGTGTTGCGCGGCCTCGTCATCGTGAACCCCAACCAATCGAAGGTGGCGATCCTGTTCGGCAAATACAAGGGCACGCTTCGCGACGACGGGTTCTTCTTCATCAACCCGTTCGCGATCCGGCGCGAGATCAGCCTGCGCGCGCACAACTTCAACAGCGAACACCTGAAGGTGAACGACCTACGCGGCAACCCGATCGAGATCGGTGCGGTCGTCGTCTGGCGCGTGCGCGACACCGCTCAGGCCGCGTTCGACGTCGAGGATCACATGAGCTACGTCGAGGTGCAGACCGAGTCGGCACTGCGGCACCTCGCGTCGCTGCACCCCTACGACACGCCGCACGACAACGAAACTTCGCTGCGCGGCAGCGGCGATTCGGTCAACGAAGAGCTGCAGGGTGAACTCGAGCAACGGCTCGCCCGGGCAGGCATC
>DRKG01000311.1 GCA_011051855.1 bacterium
CGAGTTGCTGCGCACCGCGTTGGTACGCAGCGGCAGCGTCTACAACTCGCTGACGGGCTTTTCGTACTACTACCTCGGAGTCGGCAACGACATCGGCTACGACGGAGCCAACGGCTACCCGAACTCGATCCCGAGCGACATGACGCCGCACGGCGGCAGCGGCAGCGGCTACATCAACACGATTACCGGCCAACGTCGCCTGGCGATGACGTGGGATGCATCGGCATCGGTTTGGTGGACCGGGTTCCCCTGGTTGGGCGAACTCTATCCGGACTGGAAGTTCAACGAGTTCTACGACACCGTTGGTGGCAGCTTGCCGCCGCGCGGCAACCTGACCGCCGGCAGCGCGACGGGATCGACGTTCCAGTACCAGACTTCCGGGGCGACGCTGTATACGCCGCGCCGGGCCTATGGGGCGCGGATCTACGACAACCACCAACGCACCTCGGTGAACGGGTGCTCGGCGTTCTTCAACATCGGAACCTCGTCGTCGCGCTTCCGGCACGTGTTCAGCGGGGGCAACGCGACGCTGACCTCGGCGGGTAGCGAGGTGTCGGCGGGCTACAACATGGAGATGCCGGCGACCGCGCCGGTGAGCCGCCCGTTCCAACTCAACTACAGCGGCACCGGCGGCAACCACTGGAACTTCGCGCCCTACTCGACACGTTACATCGGCACGCTCTACGAGACCTACTACTCGCACAGCTCGGGCACGGGGTCCGGTTTGGTCAAGCTGGTGGACCCGGGCGACACGTCGGCGGCCTACATCGTCGTCAACGGCATCGACAAGACGGTGTCGGCTGGAACGTCGTTCATCGCGAAGTGGGCGGTGTTGTCGCTGACGCACTCGTTCTTCGCAGTAGGCGAGTCGAGCAACAGCCACCGGATCCCACAACTGCCACGCGTCGAGATCCAGTCGCCGACCGACATCACCGAACTCGACAAGCCGACCACCATCGACGTGCTCTACGACGTCGAGTGGACCCGCTGGGATGGCCAGCCTTACACGGTCAGCGGCAGCTACTCGGAGAACGAATCGAGTCTCGAGTACGTGCTCATGTATTCGCGCGACAACGGCGTGAACTGGCTTTACGTGCAGGACGACTCGCCGGCGACCTACGGCCAACGGCCGTCGGACCCGGCCTACATCCTGCCGGACATGCTCGTCGGGGGTGAGAGCTACACATGGTCGGTCGACGCCGCCAGCTTCCCCGAAGGCAGCTACCTGCTGCGCGTGGAGTGCTACCGCCAAGGCGCACAAGTGCACTACGCCTGGCACCAGAACCGCATCTACATCCAACGATGAGCGCCACGATGGACAACTTCCAGCTCCGGCCCGAGCAGCGGGCGCGGGCCGATGCCGGCTACAGCATGATCGAACTGGTCATCTCGTCGGTGATCCTCGGCATGATGATCTACGCGGTCACGACGTTGTCGATCAGCGGTGGTCAGGCACAGGAATACGCGCGCCGCTTGAACCGCGTCACCGAGGTCACTCAGGACGTCATCGACGAAATGCGGCTCGAGTTGGTTTCGGCGGTGCGGGTGTTCGGCAACAACGCCGAGGGCAACGCGAACCTGGCGATGTTTGCCCTGAACGGAGCCCCGGCGCCGCTGAACGGTTTGGTGCTGCCGACGATCAGCGTCGGTGAGACGATCCGACCGGACACCGCCGGCAACGAGATCACCGGCAACCAACTGTTCTTCGCCAAGCTCGCATGGGCAGACGGGTTTCAGTGCACCAGCGGCAACGTCTACATGGTCGATGTCTACCGCTGGGTCCGCTACTATATGACGCCGGAAGACGGCGGCCCCGATCCGAACCACCCGATCGGGCTGAACATCGTGCGCATCGAGAGTGAGCCGATGGTCGACGGCACCGCCGTCGATCGCATCACCGATGCGACCGACCGGGCCGAGGTTCTGCTGCACCTGCTCAACGCAACGGCCGACATCAACGGCGACACCCACGATCCGGTCGAACTGGTGTGGGCGCGCGGCCAGCTCCCCTCGGTGGTGGGGACGTTTCGTCAGATCGATCCGTCGGATGGCTCGTTGTCGCTGACCCCGCTGGTGCCGCGTGCCGACCCTTGGGAGGTCAACAACAGTGACCCTCAGGTGCGAGGCCTGCTCAGCTACCGGCACCACTCGGTCGCCAGTATCTACGCTCGCGACAGCTTCGGGGTCAGCGCCTACGGCATCGAGTCGACGGCTGGCGCCGGGTTCCCGCACGGCTTCGAGGTCCAGATCGTCGGCCCGAGTTCCGCCCGCACGGTGCTCATCCACCTGGTCTGCTCCAGCACCCAGCGCACCGGCCACTTCGCCTGGGCGGACATGCAGCTCGCGGTGGACGCCCGCGACCTCTGATCCAGGAGGCCGGGCGGGCTTTCCGAGGTCGGGCGGGGTCGGCAGTTGATCCGGGCGGGCCGTGCGCCTACACTTTTTCGCCCTTTCGGCCCCGGCACGAACCCCAAGCGCTCCCCGTATGGACAAGAGTCTCCCCCAGGAACTGGTCAGGCAGGTTGGCGGTTCCTTCCGTCTGACCGCGCTCCTCCAGAAGCGTGTGCGTGAATTGGTCCGCGGCCAGCGGCCGCTGTTCGAGACCCGCGAGCGCAACTACATCAAGATCGCCAGCGAGGAGCTTCGCCGCGGTCTGATCGAGCTGGTTCCCGACGAGGACCAGGTCGACCCGACGATCGGCGCGCTCTGATCGCCGGCTTGCCGCGCTTCAATCGTCGCTGAGACCTTGGCGGCGATCGCGTTCGACGGAATCGATGGCCTCGAGCAGCTCCTCGGGGTTGTGCGCCGTTCCCTGTGGAGTGGAGCCGACCGTGAGGTGGGCGACCGCACTACTATCGGGCGTGAGTCCGCTGCGGGACAGCAGGATCGGATCCCGGGTGGGGTCGAGCGTCTGCACGATGCGCGAGGGCACGTAGGGAGACAGCGCGGTGCGCCGCAGCTCGGCGGTGGCGGCGGCGTCACGTTCGCCGACGATGGTGATGATCAGCGGCGGGTAGAAGCACAGGTCGACCGACCGACCGTAGCTGGCGACGTAGTAGCCGTATTGCGGGTAGTCGTTGGCGAATGCTTCGAGGGCCGTGGTCGCCTCGTCGTAGAGTTCCGGGCGGCGCGACAAGTAGGACAGCCGCATCAGGGACTCGGCCATCGCCGCGTTGTCGAGGATCGAGCGGTTGCGCCGGCGCATCGAGCCCTGCTGGCGAGGGTCGTGCAAGATGTCGAAGAAGCCGCCGTTGGGCGCCCGGTTCTGCTCGAGGCAGCGCTCCGCGATGCGCTCGGCCGGCAGCAGCAGATCGGAGTCGCCGGTGTTCTGGGCGGCGTCGATCAGCGCGCGGATCAGGTGGGCCTGGTCGGCGAGCATGCCGGGCAGATGGTAGGTGCCGTCCCAGTAGTGGTAGACGTCCTTGCCGTCGTAGAGGTTGTCGAGCAGGAAGCGCAGCGCGGCCATCGCCGCATCGCGCCACCGTGGCCGATCGAGCACGGCGGCAGCTTTCAGCAGGCCCGAGACGGCGATCCCGTTGGCGTGGCAATAGACGGTGCGATCGATTGCCGGCGGTTCGCGCCGCGAGCGTTCCTGATGGTCGCCGACGAAGTAGTCCGCGTCGCCGTCCTGGCTGCCGGCGAAACTCCCGGAGTGCTCGTCGCGCATGACGTCGAGTATCCAGCCGACGATGCCCTCGGCGGTCCGGCGGTAGGATTCGTCGCCGAACACCTGGAAGGCTTCGAGGTAGGTGCGCAGCACCAGTGCGTTCTGGTCGAGCAGCTTCTCGTAGTTCGGCGCGTGCCAGTCGGGGGTCTTCGAATAGCGGAAGAATCCGCCCGCGACGTGGTCGTGCAGCGGGCTCTCCATCATCTTGTCGAGCGTCAGCCGCACGACCTCGCGCATCTGCGCGTCACCGCGCTTCTGCACCTGCACCAGCGCGAAGTCGAGCGCTTCGGGGTGGGGGAACTTGATGCCGTCGCCGAACCCGCCGTGCTCACGATCGAAGTGGGTGTAGATCGCGCTGGTGATGTCGTCGACCATCTCGCGACGCAGCCGCTCGCCGCCTGCTGACGTGCGTTCGTCGGCCTGCGCCCACAGCTCGCCGATGCGTCGCTGGATGTTGTCCTTGTCCGTGCGCCATGCGTCGCGAATGCGGGTCAGCCGCACGTGCAACTCGGCCGTGTCGAGGAAGTTGTCGTGCGCGATCAGCTCGCCATCGGGGGTCAACCACGCGATCGTCGGCCACGCGCCCGTCCCGTAGCGCTGGTTGACGTCGGGCCGCCGTTCGGCGTCGACGTGCACGGGTAGGAACGATTCGTGCACGATCTCGACGACGCCCGGGTCGGCGAAGCTGGTGGCGAGCAGCTCGCGGCAGTGCTGGCACCACGGCGCCGTGATCAACATCAGCACCGGGCGATCCTCGTCGGCCGCGCGTGCCAGCACGGCCGGTTCGAAATGTTGCCAGTTCACGGAGTCGGTCATCGGTGTCGGGTGGCGGCGATCACGCTGCAGCTACCGTATCCCGTACCACGCGCGAATCAGCACTGCCAGTACGTGCCATCCACGCCCATCTGACGTCAGGCGGGGTCCTGGTCGTCGGTGTCGGGGTCGGAGGCGTTTTCGTCGGCATCGTTTGCGAGCGGTTGGAACGCCCCGAATCCATCGAGGGTGGGCTGGCGGACTTCGGTGCCGGTGGCGCTGGCGCTGGCCGCGGCGTCGGCGGGCTTGGCCGCCGGCGTGAACGGCAGGCGCGGCACATCGGCCCACAGGCTCTCGAGCCCGTAGTAGTCGCGCGCTTCGGGCAGGAACAGGTGCACGACGATGTCGTCGAAATCGAGCAACACCCAGTTGCTGTCGTCGGTTTCCCCGCCGCCGTTGCGCTTGCGCCGGCCGCGCACGGCCTTGTGTTCGATGTCGAGTTCCTTCGCCAACGACTGCGCCTGCCGCGTGCTCTGCACCGTGGCGACGATGAAGTAGTCGGCGATCACCAGTGGTCCCGACACGTCCAGGATCCGGATCTCGGTCGCCTGCTTCTCGTCGAGTCGCGCCGCGAGCGTCAGTGCCATCTCGCGCGTGGCTGCGTCGGGCACAGCCGAGGCCGGAACATCAGGGCGATCGGAATCGTGCGACTGGATTCTCGACGAACTCTCGGAAGCTTTGGAACGCAACTCTCGGGTCTCGGAGCGGGGGATCGGATGCCACGCGGCTCCAAGCAGGATACCTGCGTCGGCGCTGCTGGTAACCCCCGGCACACGATTGCTGGGCCGCGGCCTCCACAGGGCCGCACGCACCGGGGTTTCCGGGCACGGACTCTTGCCGTTCCGGCACGCCGTCAGGGATCGGAACCTGAGGGAACGAGACCCCGCGGGCTCTAGAACAGCGGCAGCGCCACCAGTGCGGCGATCGTCATCAGCTTCATCAGGATGTTGATCGACGGGCCGGCGGTGTCCTTGAACGGGTCGCCGACGGTGTCGCCCTGGACGGCGGCCTTGTGGGCCTCGCTGCCCTTGCCACCGAGCGCTCCCGACTCGATGTACTTCTTGGCGTTGTCCCAGGCCCCGCCGGCGTTGGCCATGAACAGCGCCATCATCACGCCGGCACTGGTCGCGCCTGCCAGCAGTCCGCCGACGGCCTCCTTGCCGAAGGCCATGCCCATCACGATCGGGGCGGCGACGGCGAGCACGCCGGGTCCGACCATCTCGCGCAAGGCGCCCTTGGTCGAGATGTCGACGCAGCGTTCGTAGTCGGCTTCGCCGCCCGTGCCTTCCTTCAATCCGGGGATCTCGCGGAACTGCCTGCGCACCTCCTCGACCATGGCGTTGGCGGCCTTGCCGACCGCCTTCATCGCCATCGCCGAGAACGCGAACGGCAGCATCGCGCCGACCAGCAGCCCCATGACGACCTTGGCATCTTCGAGGCCGAGGGACACGCCGGCGGCGACCTTGTAGGCCGAGAACAGCGCCAGCGCCGTCAGCGCGGCCGAGCCGATCGCGAAGCCCTTGCCGATCGCGGCGGTGGTGTTGCCGGTCGCATCGAGCGAGTCGGTGCGTTCGCGCACTTCCGGCGGCTGGTGCGACATTTCGGCGAGGCCGCCGGCGTTGTCGGCCACCGGGCCGAAGGCGTCGATGCCGAGCGAGATGCCGAGCGTCGACAGCATGCCGACCGCAGCGACGCAGATGCCGTACATGCCGGCCAGCTCGTTGCAGTAGTAGACCGCCAGCGCCAACAGCACCGTCGGGATCCAGGTCGAGGCCATGCCGGTGGCGAGGCCGTGGATGATGTTGGTCGCAGCGCCGGTCTCGGACTGCTGCGCGATCGTCTGCGCCGGAGCCTTCTTCTCCGAAGTGTAGTACTCGGTGACGTGGCCGATGATGATGCCCGCCACGAGCCCGATGATCACCGACAGGAACACGTTCCAGTGCGACACCGTCTCGGAGGCGCCGGGAGCCACCGCCGGAGCGGGTTGCATGGCCATGGTGATTGCGGCGGCACCGATCACGAGTGCCGCCGAGGCCGCCAGCAGGCCGCCGAACAGCGCGCTCGACAGCTTCGATTCGTCGTCGGTCTTGACGCGGAAGGTGCCGAGGACGCTCGCGATCACGCCCATCGCGGCCAGCGCGATCGGGTACATCAGCAGGCTGCTGATCGCGCTGACGTGGGCATCGCCGGTCAGGCCGGACGGCACCAGCGAGAAGCCGATGATCGCCGTCGAGATGATCGCGCCGACGTAGGACTCGAACAGGTCCGCGCCCATGCCGGCGACGTCGCCGACGTTGTCGCCGACGTTGTCCGCGATCGTGGCCGGGTTGCGCGGGTCGTCTTCGGGAATGCCGGCCTCGACCTTGCCGACCAGGTCGCCGCCTACGTCAGCGGCCTTGGTGTAGATGCCGCCGCCGACGCGCGCGAAGAGCGCGATCGACGAGGCGCCGAAGCTGAAGCCGAGCACGTAGTTGACGACGTTGAGCGCGTCGGTCTTGCCGCCGGCTTCGATCGCCTGCGCGGCGGCTTCCGGCGACACGTAGCTGAGCATCAGGATGGTGATGCCGAGCAGGCCGAGGCTGACCACCGTCATGCCCATGACCGTTCCGGACTTGAATGCGATGTCGAGCGCCGCGCCGAGGCTGCTCTTGGCCGCCTGCGTGGTGCGCACGGCCGAGCGGGTTGCGCAATGCATGCCGAAATAGCCGGCCGTGCCCGAGGCGAGCGCGCCGACCAGGAACGCCACGGCGGTCTTGATGCCGAGGTAGGAACCGGCCGCCGGATCGTCCTTGCCCATCGCCAGCAGCACGAAGACCGTCACGACGAACACGGACAGGTACTTGTACTCCGCGTGCAGGAACGCCTTGCCGCCGTCCTGGATCGCCTTGGCGATCTTCTGCATGACGTCGTCGCCGGCGTCCTTGGCCTGGATCTGCTTGAAGGCGTTGACCGCGTAGGCGAGGCCCGCCACGGCGATCACGAGAGAGAGGATGTTCCAGAGTAGATACATTGATCGAACCGCCGGCGAGGTGCGGCCGGCGCAAAAAAGGGGCCGGCACGATAGCGGCGGGGGGCACCCCGAAACAAGCGCGACGATGTGGCGACCGGACTACGGTCCTGTCGGGTTCCGGGAATCGCCGGTGGCACCGTCGTCGGGATCGTCGTCGCGCAGCGTCGCCGGATCCTCAGGGGGCAGTTCGAACACGTCCGCGGGCTCGCCGGGGAGCGGGCCGCCGGGGGTCAGCGGGGGGCCGTGCACCGGCTTCTTCGGTTGCACGAACGCCTCGATCATCTCGCGGCGCTGCCGCTGCAGGCGGCGGCGGCGACGCCACCACAGCCATACGGTCAGCAGCAGCGCGACTGCGATCGTTCCCCACAGCAGCCCCCGTTCGACCTGCTGCACGCGGGCGATGGCCTCGTCGATGAACTCGCGGCTGCGGAACCCGAGCCACGTCAGCAGCGGCACGATCAGCACGATGCCGGTGCCGTCGAGGAACAGGAACCGCAGGATCCGCATCTTCATCGCGCCGGCGGTGAAGAACGCGACCACGCGCAGGCCGGGCACGAATCGCGAAATCACGATGACCGTGTCCCCGCGCTTGCGGAACCACTTGTCGAACACCGCCAGCCGCTGCTTGGTGACGAAGTAGCGCAGCCAGCGCAGGCGCAGCAGGCGCACGCCGAAGATCTTGCCCAGCAGGAACGGGATCATGTCGCCGGCGGCGATGGCGCCGGCACACCAGCCCATCATCGGCAGCAGTCGTGCCCTGTCCGGCGTCGCCGCGCAGACGTAGCCGGCCGCCAGCAGCACCACTTCCTCGGGCAGCGGGAAACCCAAGCCGCACAACAGGAACACCGCGGCGACCCCGATGTAGGGGTACTCGGTGATCGTCTGGACGACTTGGTCGAACATCGCGGGTCAGTGGAGGAACGGCCAGAGCGGCTCGAAGCGCGGGTCGGCGAACACCGCGTCGAGGGAGATGGCGCGGTCACCCTGGAGCCAGCGCAGCACTTCGCGAAGCCGGGCGGCCCATTCCGCGGCCAGTTGGCGCTCGCGGATTCCGTCCACTTGGTCCAGTGCGGTGCGGATCACCTGCATCGCGCCCGATGCGTCGTCGTTGCCGAGCAGCGCTGCCGCCAGCCGCGGTGTGAACCACAACCGCTGCTCGCGCACCGCCGCGCTCGGCGATACGCGTTCGGCCTCGGCCAGCCAGGCGTCGGTCAGTTCCGCGGCGCTCGGCTGCAGTCGTTCGGCGAGGCCCGGGAACTGGTTGCAGGCCACCTGCGGCAGGAACGCCCCCGCTTGCAGCAGGTCGAGTTCCCGGCGCGAGGCGTGGCGGCGCGCTTCTTCGAGGTAGGCCAGCGCGATCTGCAACCGCTGCTCGGCGCGCCGCGCGGTCGTGGCGCGGTCGGCGCTGGCATCGCTGGTCAACGCATAGCGGTAGGCGAACGCCGCGTGCCCATCGGTCCAACTCGGCAGCAACTGCAGGATCTGCTGGCCGCGCGCGAACGCCTCGCGCCCGTCGCCGGAGCGGGTCGCCGTGGCGAGTGCCTGCCACGCGAACGGCAGCCGCGCCGGGCGGACGAACCAGCGGCCGAACTCGCGCAGGCCGGTCGCCGTCGGCGGAGTCACCGCCAGAGCGGCGGCGAACAGTGCCACGGTGCAGGCCGAACGCGGTTCGAGCATCACCGGCCAGACTAGCCCGCCGAACTCACCAGCAACACACCCGAGCCCGGCCGAATCGCGTCCGGCAGCCGTTCGGGCCGTCGGGCGGTCCTCACCAGGCGACCACCCCGCGCAGCAGTGCGAGCAGTGCGTCGGCGATCGGCCCGACGCCGGCGACCCACTGCACGAACTGGGCGCTGGCGATCGCGGTAGCCAGGCTGGCGGCGCCGGCGCCGAGTCCGAGCAGCGCCGCCAGGCCGAGGGTGGCCGCGGTGGTCGTGCACGCCAGCGCGGCTACGAACGCGCCGTTCCAGGCGGTGGGGACGTCGGCCGGCCCGACCGCGACCACGCTGTCGTCGGCGAACAGCAGCGGGACGTCGCCGTCGGTGCGGGTCAGTTCGAAGTGGTCGAGCCGCCGGGGCGGGATCGCGACCCGCACCAGTTCGAGCGTGCCGGCAAACGCGATCGGGGTGGTCGCCAGCGGCTCGCCGTCGCAGGTCAGGGCGACCGCGGTCGCGTCGGGGCCGGTGGGCAGGGCGGCGCGCGGGCGCAGCCAGATCGCCGTCACGGTCGCCGGGGACTGGAGCCGGTAGCGCAGGGTGGCGCCCTGCTGGTCGAGCACCGGGTCGCGCGGGCCGGTCGGGTGGTGGTGGCGGCGCGCGTAAGCGGGCGCACCGAATGCGCCCGGCAGCCACGCCAGGAGCGGCAGGCTCACGACGAGTTGGGCGAGCAGGGCGCCGACGATGACGGCACCGCGGCCGCCGACGGGGCCGCGGTCGAGCCGGCGGATGAGCTCGGCGCCGGGCCGCCGGAGTGCGAACACCGGCCACAGCCAAGCGGCGGCCAGGCTGCACGCGAGGGCGGTCGCGAAGAGCGGCAGCGTCAACCACGGCGTGGCGGCGGCGGCCGTGTCGGCGTCGAGCCAGCGCGGCCTGCTGGCCTGGTGCATGAGCAG
>DRKG01000312.1 GCA_011051855.1 bacterium
CCGCAGATCACCGGCGTTTCGATGCCGCGCTGGCTCATCAGCTCGAGGTTCTCCTTCATCACCACCGTCGACTTGACCAGGAGCCCGCTCATGCCGATCGCGTCGGCCTTGTGCTCCTTGGCCGCCTCGAGGATCTGCTCGGCAGGCACCTTGATGCCGAGGTTGACCACGCGGTAGCCGTTGTTGCTGACGACGATGTCGACGAGGTTCTTGCCGATGTCGTGCACGTCACCGCGCACGGTCGCGAGCACCATCGTGCCCTTCTCCTCACCCGCGACCTTCTCCATGTGCGGCTCGAGGTGCGCGACCGCAGCCTTCATCGCCTCGGCGCTCTGCAGCACGAACGGCAACTGCATCTCACCGGCACCGAACAGCTCACCGACGACCTTCATGCCCTCGAGCAGAATGTCGTTGATGATCTCGAGCGGCTTGTGCTGCTGCATCGCCTCGTCGAGGTGCTTGCCGATGCCGATCTTGTTGCCCTCGATGATGCGCTTCTTCAGCCGCTCGTCGACCGGCAGCGTCATCTCGTCGGCTTGCGTGCCGGTGTCGATACGCTGCTTGCCGGCGAAGCGTTCGATGAACGCGAACAGCGGGTCGTAGCCCTCGCGACGGCGATCGTGGATCAGGTCGAGCGTGACCTGCTTGTCCTCGTCATCGAGCTTGTGCGTGGGAATGATCTTCGACGCGTGCACGATCGCGCCATCGAGCCCATAGCGGATCGCCTCCGCCATGTAGACCGAGTTGAGGATCTGGCGCGGATAGGGATCGAGCCCGAAGCTGATGTTGCTCAACCCGAGGATCGTGCGCACGCCGGGCAGGTTCTGCTTGATCAGCCGGATGCCTTCGAGCGTCTGCACGCCGGCATCGCGCGACGCCTCGTCGCCCGAGCCGATCGTGAACGTCAACGGATCGAAGATCAAATCGCCCGGCTGCATACCGTGCCGGTCGACGACGATGTCGTAGAGACGCTTGGCGACCTCGAGTTTGCGCTCGGCGGTCTTGGCCATGCCGTCTTCGTCGATCGTCAACGCGACGAACATCGCGCCGTAGCGGCGCGCGAGCCGGCACAACGCGTCGGCCTTGCCCTCGCCGTCCTCGAGGTTGATCGAGTTGATGATCGGCCGCCCCGGTATCACCTGCAGCGCCTGCTCGACGACGTCGATCTGGGTGCTGTCGATCATCACCGGTGCCGTCACCTGCTGCACCAGCGGCCGCAGCAGTTGCAGCATGTCGGCGCCCTCGTCGCGGCCGACGTAGGCGGTGCAGACGTCGAGCACGTGCGAGCCTTCGTGCACCTGCTCCTTCGCCATGTGCAACATGCCCTCTACGTCGCCGGCCAGCATCAGCTCGCGAAACTTCTTCGAACCGTTGGCATTGGTGCGCTCGCCGACGATCAGCGGGCCGGTGTCCTGGTCGAGCGGCACCGAGTGGAACAGCGAAGCGAGCTGCGGCTCGTAGGTCTTCGGCCGCGGCTTCGGCACCAGGCCGGCGACCGCCGCGGCCATCGCCTCGACGTGCTCGGGCGTGGTGCCGCAGCAGCCGCCGACGACCGCGACGCCGAACTCCTCGACGAAACGCGCCTGGAACTTCGCCAGCTCTTGCGGGCTGAGGTCATAGACCGCCTGGCCGCCGACGTTGCGCGGCAGGCCGGCGTTGGGCATCACCATGATCGCGCGCGTAGTGGTCTGGCTGAGGTGACGCACGGACTCCTGCATCAGGTCCGGCCCGGTCGCGCAGTTGAGGCCGATGACGTCGACCGGCAGCGCCTCCAGCGTGGTGACCGCCGCGGCCACGTCGGAGCCGACCAGCATCGTGCCGGTGGTCTCGATCGTAACCGTGCAGAAGATCGGCACCTCGCGACCGAGTTCGGCCATCGCGTCGCGCGCGGCGATCACCGCCAGCTTGACCTGCAGGATGTCCTGACAGGTTTCGATGTTGAGGCAGTCGACGCCGCCGGCGATCAACCCCTTGCAGTAGACGCGGTAGGCCGCCGACAGCTCGTCGCCCGAGATGTGCCCGAGGGTGACCAGCTTGGTGCCCGGACCGACGGAGCCCGCCACGAAGCGCTGCTTGTCGGCGCCGCAGCGATCGGCGACCCGGCGCGCCAACTCGGCCGCCGTCTTGTTGAGCTCGAACGCGCGCTCGCCCAGCCCGAACTCGTCGAGCACGTAGGGCATGCCGCCGAAGGTGTCGGTCTCGACGACGTCGGCGCCGGCCCGGTAGTAGCGCTCGTGGATCGCCTCGATCACGTCCGGGCGCGTCTCGACCAGCAACTCATTGCAGCCTTCGAGCCCGCGGAAATCCTCGAGGCTCAAATCGGCGGCCTGGATTTGGGTGCCCATGCCGCCGTCGAACACGAGCACGCGTTCGGTCAGAGCCTGCAGGATCGGGAACTGCTGGCGGCGGGCGACGGGATCGAAGCGGGGAGTCGATTGCAAGACGACCGCGCAGCATAGCGCGCGATCGCCGCGTTCCCACGTCCCCGGGGAGCTTGTCGGCAATGCGCGATCGCGTCAACGCCGCGGCAGGACGACGCGCACGGAACGCGGAGCGCCATCGATGGCGATATGCACGATCGCGCTCTTGCGACCCGGCGAACTGACGAAGCAGCGCAGCGGTCCGTGCGGCAGGCCTTCGATCGGGGTCCGGTCGCGCACGTCGAGATCGACATCGCCGATCACCACCGTCGCCGGCAGCCGCCCGCCCGCTTCGTCGACGACGTCGAGCAGCAACTGCCCGTCTGGCACGCGCACCTGCCACGGGCCGGAACCTTCGAGTTGCACGCGGAACGGCACCGCAGCATCGCCGGCGCGCACGACGACGACGTCGCCCGCGCTGAGATCCGGACCGAGCCAGGCCCCGTCGGCGCGCAGCGGAAACCACCTGGGCGAACCGACGCGCTGCCAACCCGCGCGCACCATGCCCGCTGCGAGCCCTTCACGCGGCCGGCCGTCGGCGTCGAGCACGCGCAGTTGCGGCTCGCTGCTGAGCACCACGTCGCCGAGATCGAAATCGTCTTCGCCGGGTGCCGGCACCGACATCCACATGAGCCTCGGCAACAGGTCCTCGCGTTCGCTCGCGGTGATTGCCAGCAGTTGGCGACCTTCCTCCAACGCCGCGAGGTCGAACCGGCCGTCCGGAGACGGCACGCCAACGCCCGGATCATCGCCCGGTTGGCCGCACCAGCGCTGCCGCCAACGCACGCACACGGCGACTGGCCGCCCGCGGTCGTCGACGGCGTGCCCGCGCACCCGCGCCGCCGGCGTCCAGCGCAGCTCGAGCGGCAGGGCCTGCTCGTCCACGCCCGCAAAGACGAGGTCGCGACGACAGGCGATACCGCCGACCTCGGCACTCATGTGGACCACGAACGGCCCGGATGCGGGCACCGTGATGCGATCGCGCGCAGCGAGATCGTGCTCGCGCTGATGGCCGGGGAACTCGGTGGCCAGCCGCAGGCCGGCGGGGGCCGCGACGCAACGCACCGCGATCGTGCGCACCGCGACCGGCGTGCGCGGTTCGTCGGTAGCGCTCTCGGCGGATCCCTCCAGCGGTTCACCTTCCGCCGGATCGCCGTCGGCGCGAACGGGCAGCCGCAGCGTCACCGGATGGCGCGGGTAGTCGGGAAAGTAGACCTCGCGGCCGTTCGCCAGCCGCGCCTGGCAGACCATGCCGCGCCCGACCGCGCCGAGCACGGTGAAGGTGCCGTCCACGGCCGTCTTCGCCCACGGCCCGCGGTGCACGTCCCCGCCGCCGACGAAGACGCCGGCAACCGGTCGGCCACGGGCGTCGACCACCTTGCCGGTCAGCGGCTCCGAGAACCCGCAGCGCAGCTCGCGCGGCCCGTCGCCCGGATACCAGTCCACGCTGTCGTAGCCGAGGGAGAGGCCGGGATGCTGCACGTAGAGGTCGCGGATGTGGTTCCACGGGTCGACGCCGCGCAGCACCGCGATGCCGCGGGCATCGGCGACCGCGTGAACCAGGTCCGGGGTGTGGCCGCAGCCGCCGCAGAAACCGACCCGTGCCCCCGGTGCCGGCCGTCCCCGCCAGTCGGTGATGCGCACCGGCAGATCGAAGGCGCGCCCGACGCGCCAGATGGCACTGGCGTCGCTGCCGCGCGTCGACACGCCGTAATCGGGGTGGCGCAGCACCTGGATGTGCCAACGGCCCTGGATGTCGTGCACCGGCGCGCGCAGCCACCCGTCCCCGTCAGTGGTCACCTTGCGCGTGAACCAGAACTCGCCGGCGATCGGGGCCTCGCGCTCGCGCACCAGCAAGACTTCCGCGCCGGCGATCGGCGCACCGGTCAGATCGTCGACGACGCGCGACACGATCCAGGTCTCGTGGGGGCGTTCGAGCGCGCCGGGGAACAGCTCGTCCACGACTTCGACCTGCTGCTGCGCCGGCGCGGCGGCCGCACACGCAGCAAGGATCGGGAGAATGGGGAGGATGCGGATGACGCGCAGAGGGGACACGGCCATGGGACAGCGCCCGAACGTGCAAGCGCCGTGCCTCAGTCGCGCCGTGTTTCAGTCGCGCTGGGCCGGCTCGACCGCGAGCGGCGGCGGCAGCACGGCGCCGGCGAACAGCAGGCCGGCCACGATCGAACCGCCGACCAGCAGCATGCGGATCACGAATGGCGCGCTCGAGTCGAGGTCGCCCGACAGGGCCGTCGTCAGGCCGGAGAAGCCGAGCGAGCCCGGCACCAGCAGCAGCAGGCCGGGCGTTCGCACGATCGCCGACGGCTGCCGCCAGAAACGCGCGTAGAGGTTCGCCAGCGCGCCGACCGCCATCGCGCCGACGACCGCCCCGAGGTCGTCGCCGAGCAGGGCCGCGCCGGTGCGCGCCCCGCCGAAGCCGGCGAGCACCGCGAACAACACCCACGGCGCCTGCCGCGGCGTTCCTCGCAGTAGCAGCACGAACGCCACCCAGTTCGCCGCCAGCGCGAGCGTCAGCGCCAACGTCCCGAGCGCTGCCGGCGGCGGCGGCGCAACTTCGCCGAACAGTTGCGCGGCCGTGCGGTCGCCGATGCCGACCCCGATCGCCATGGTCACGAACACCGCCAGCGCCCCCATCAGCCGCGCGCTGCCGGCCGCGAGGTGCCGCATCGCCAGCTCCGCCAGCGCGGTCGTGAACGACAACCCCGGCAGCAGCACGATGATCGCCGCGAGCGTCGTCACCGGCACGTTGAGCGGCCACACGGTCGCCACCGCGCGCACGAAGAACGCCACCACCGCGCAGGTCAACGCCGCCTGCACGTCGCCGAGACTCGGCCGCCGCCGCGCCAGCAGAGCCACCCACGCCGCGAGCACTCCCGCGACCGCCGCCACCCAAACCTCGGTGACGCCGCCCCCGAGCAACGCCGCCGCCCCCCCGCCGACCAGCGCCTGGCCCGCGACGTCGGCAAGCGCCGCCCCCCCGCCCTCCGCCAGCACCGCGCGCACCTGCCGCAGTCCCTCCTCGGGCGACACCTCCCCCGCCACCACCCGATCGCGAATCGCATACAGAGCCGCCAACCGCCCCA
>DRKG01000313.1 GCA_011051855.1 bacterium
CGAGCACCTGCAGCACGCGGTCGACTTCGCCGAGGAAGTCGTCGAGCCCGCGCAGGTCGACCGGTGGCGGCGCCGGTTGCTTCGTCCCGACCCCGTTCGATTGCATGCGCCGGGCCATCGCCTGCTCACGCTCGCTCTCGCCGGGCAGATCGTTGCGGTCGAACATCGCCGCTGCCTGCAGGTGCACGTAGAGGTTGCCGTCGTGTTCGACGAGGGCCTGTCGCATCGCGGCCAGGGCTGCCGGGATGTCGCCGAGCAGTTCGAGCCGGCGCGCCCTGGCGACCGCGCTGCGGGCGTGTCCCCGGTCGACCGGCGCCAGGATCTCTTCGACGCGCCCGAGTGCGGCCGCGCGTTCGTGCCCGTCGGCCTGTGCAGCGAAGTCGAGCAGCAGTTCGGCGACCAAGGCTCGGGTCGCCGGGCTCGGATCGAGCGTCAGCAACTCGGTCAGGTCCATCTGCAGGCGGCGTTGCGAGGCGTCGTCGCCGAGGTGGCGGAGTGCGTCGATGCGGAAGTGCAGGATCTCCGGCGACGCCGCACCGCGCAGGCGCTCGGCCACGTCGAGGTCGAAGATCGCTTCGGTGTGGTGCTGCAGGCGCAGGTGGGCGCGCGCCCGCACCAGCCACGCCGCCGGCACGTTGTCGTCGCGCGCAATCGCCCGCGACGCGGCCGCGATCGCACCGAGCAAGAGGTCGCGCCGTTCGCCGGCACTGCGCGGCCGATCCTGGTCGTCGTGGCTGGTCGACGCCAGCGCCAGCAGCCGTTCGGCGTCGGCGAGCTGCCGCTGCACTTCGGTTACGTGGCGGTCGTAGGCGAGGATGCCCGCACCGATCGCCAGCACCAGCACGGAGGCGCCGAGCGCGCTGATCAGCGGCCGCTCCCGGCACCAGCGCACGCCGCGCCACAGCCAAGACGGCCGGCGTGCCAGCACCCGTTCGCCGGCGAGGAAGCGTTCGAGGTCCTCGGCCAGTTCGAGCGCGGAGCCGTAGCGCTCGGCCGGATCGCGGGCCATCGCCTTGGCGATGATCGCATCGACCGCGTCCGGCAGGTCGCGGCGGAGCTGGCGCGCCGGCGTCGGGCGGCGTTCGGTGACGGCCTTCAGCACCCCCTGGGCGGTCGGGCCCTCGAACGGCGGCCGGCCGGTGACCAGCGTGTAGAGGGTGGCGCCGAGGCTGTAGACGTCGGCCAGCGTGTTGGCGGCGTCGGTGCCGCCGAGCACGACTTCGGGCGCCATGTACATCGGCGTGCCGACGATCGCGCCGCTCTCGGTCATCGAACCGGTGCCGGTCTCGCGCGCCAGGCCGAAGTCGGTGATCGCCACGCGCACGTCGTCGCCTTCGGCGTCCGGCTGGGGATCGCGCAGCATCAGGTTGCCGGGCTTGATGTCGCGGTGCACGACGCCGTGATCGTGGGCGTACTGCAGCGCGCGGCCGACGCGCGCGGCGATGCGGCACGCGCTCACCACCGGCAGCGGCCCGACCCGGAGCCGTTGTTCGAGCGTGGCGCCCTGCACGAACTCCATCGCGAACCAGTAGAGCCGCCCGTTCCGCCCCTGGTCGAGGAAGGCCACGATGTCGGGGTGCCGGACGCGGGCCATGATGCGCCCCTCGCGCAGGAAGCGCGCCAGCGCCCGCTCGGTCAGGGTCAGGCTCGGGGGCAGCAGTTTGAGGGCGACCAGTGCGCCGGTGTCCCGTTGGCGCGCTTCGTAGACGATGCCCATCGAACCCTGGCCGAGGCAGCGCAGCACCTCGAACGCCGGCAGGTCGCGGGCGAGCGTTTCCGGCGCGAACGTATAGAAGTCGCGCGCCTGGCCGAAGTCGGTGTCGCCGCTCACGGCGTGCGCGCCGCCTCCTCGATGCGCCGCAGCCGCCGCAGCAGGGGGGCGAGGTCGGCCAGCCGCAGCATGTTCGGGCCGTCGCTGGGCGCGCGATCGGGATCCTCGTGCACCTCCAGGAACAGGCCGTCGACGCCGCAGGCGACCGCGGCGCGCGCCAGGAACGGCACCTTGCTGCGGTCGCCGCCGGTCGAGGTGCCCGCACCGCCGGGGCGCTGCACCGAATGGGTGGCGTCGAACACCAGCGGTTGGCCGAACGCCCGCATGGTCGGAAAGCCGGTGAAGTCGACCACCAGCGTGCGGTAGCCGAACGACGTGCCGCGCTCGGTCAACATCACGTTCGTGTTGCCGGCGGCGCGCACCTTGTCGACGAGGTTGGCGGTGTCCTCGGGGGCGAGGAACTGGCCCTTCTTGACGTTGACGGCCTTGCCGGTGGCGGCCGCGGCCAGCAGCAGGTCGGTCTGCCGGCACAGGAACGCCGGGATCTGCAGGCAATCGACGACCTCGCCGACCGCGCCACACTGGCCCGCCTCGTGCACGTCCGTCAGCACTGGCATCGCGAACTCGCGGCGCACCTCGGCCAGGATCGCGAGCCCATCGTCGAGCCCCGGGCCGCGGAAGGCAGAGCCGGAAGTGCGGTTGGCCTTGTCGAAGCTGCTCTTGAACACCACCGCGACGGATGCCGCGTCGGCCGCCGCACGGACCGCCTCGGCGTGGCGCAGCGTATGGTCGCGCCCCTCGATCACGCATGGCCCGGCGATCAGGGCAAAGCCATGGGGTCCCCCGAACCGCACCTCGCCGACCGAGACTTCGCGCACCTGGTTCTGCGTCATCGCCGACCATGGTAGCCGCCGCGGGCGCCGCGCTACACGGCCGCTGCCGCAAACGACGCGTACAGGTCGGCGGGAAGCGGGTGATCGAGTCGCCAGGTCACGGCCATCGGGCACTCCG
>DRKG01000314.1 GCA_011051855.1 bacterium
ATGTCTTGCGGCAGTCGAGGCAGCGAAAGCGCGGCACCGGCTCACCTCGGCACTGCGTGCGGAAGGAACCCCAGCGCTGGAACCGGAACCGGCCTTCATCGTGGCCGACACAGGCGGGGTCGGGGCAGCGGGGTGGAAGAAAGTGCACGCAGAACACCAGGCAGGACGGGGGGCCGTCCTACTGGTGTCCCGCGCCGCTCAGCGGTGGCACGGATTTCCGAAGTCGCCAACAGGCAGGGGATCAGTTGCCCCTGGGGTGGGCCGTTTGGTGGGGGGCGGCAGCGCCCCCACCCACCAAATCCCCCACCAACTCCAACGTCCGCCCAGTCGCACCCTGATTGCGCGCAATCACCTCGCGCGCGCGTTCGCCGTAGAGACGACACGCGCCCTCATCGGCCAGCAGCCTCTCCAGTTCATCCGCAAACGCCGCCGCATCCGGCACCTGTACCACGGCCTCGGATGCCAGCAGCAGTTCGACATCGCGGCGGAAGTTCGCCGTGTGCGGACCAAAGATCACTGCGCGGCCGAGGGCGGCGGGTTCAAGCATGTTCTGGCCGCCGTGCGGCACCAGGCTGCCGCCGACGAAGGCGACGTCGCAGGCGGCGTAGAAGCGCTGCAGTTGACCGATCGTATCGACCACGACCACGTCCCGCTCGCCGAGTTCCGGCATGGTGTTCAGCTCGGCGACCTCGCTCCAGCGCACGGGGCGCCGGCCATGCTGTTGCACGACGTCGCAGATCGAGGGCGAACGTTCGGGGTGACGGGGCACGAGAACGACCCGCACCGACGGCGCTGACCGGGCGCGAATCGCGGTGATCGCCGCCAGCACTTGCGCTTCCTCATCGTCGTGTGTCGAACCGCTGACCAACACCCGCTCGCCGTTGGGCGACAGCCACGGGCGAAGTCCGGCGGCGGCGGTCGCGTGGTCGCCGATCACGACACTGTCGTACTTCATGTTGCCCGTCACGAACACTCGTGCACGATCGACCCCGAGATCGATCAGGCGCTCCTGGTAGGCCCGGTCCTGCACGCAGAACCTGGTGATCAGGTCGAGCTGCGGCAGCAAACCGCGAGCCAGTTTGTAGCCCCTGTGCGTGCGTTCGCTGATGCGGCCGTTGATGACCGCGACCGGGATGTCGCGGCGGCGGGCGGCCTGCAGGAAGTTCGGCCAGATCTCGAGCTCCATCAGCAGCACGCAGCGTGGGCGCAGGCGATCGAGGGCGCGCGCGGGGAAGTTGGCCAGATCGAGCGGATATGTCACGACCGGAAGGTCGGGGTATTCCTGGTGCGCGACGAGGCGGCCGTTCGGGGTGGTCGTCGAGATCACCAGATCGAGATCGGGGCGTGATCGCCGGAGCTCCCGCACGAAGCCACCGGCGGCTTTGACTTCGCCGACCGAGACGCCGTGGATCCAGATCAGGGGCCGGCTGCGGTCGTGGGGCGGCACGAAACCCATGCGCTCGCGCATGCTGGAACGCTGGCCCTGGCGCGCGAACACGATGCGCCACAACAGCACCGGGCTGTAGAGCAAGAACGCCAGCAGGAACACGGGCTGGTAGATGCCCATCGTCAGCCAGCCCCGCACGCCGCTCCTGCGCAAAGGCGCGGCGGAACCAGCCCCAGCTCTGGCACCACCGCCGGCACCACCGCCGGCACCGACGTCGCCGCCGGCCGCGCGAGTTCCGCGAGGCATCAGTCGAAGGCCGGCGCGCAGCACTTCTTGTACTTGATGCCCGACCCGCACGGGCACGGGTCGTTGCGGCCGGGCTTCGGCATCCCCGGCGGCCGGCCCATCGGCTTCGGCTTCGGCTTTGCGGCCGGGGCCGGCGGCTGCGGAGCGCGCGGAGGCTGCGCCGGAGCCAGACGCTGCTGCGGGGTCGGCGGCTGTGGCGGCTGCGCGCCGAGCTGACTCGGCGGCGCGGCATCGGCAGCCGGGCCGCCGGGGTTGGCCTGGCCGACGTGCGGATCGGCCCCTTCCGGCACCAGCACCAGTCCCTGCGGCGTCGCCCGCAACTGGAACTTCTCACCCTGCTCCATTCGGTCGAGGATCTCCTGCGGCACCTTGCCGGCGGCGATCAACGACTCGAACAACGCCTGCAGCTCTTCCGGCGTCGACGGCATCTGCATCTGCTGCTGCGGCGGCTGCTGGCGTTGCTGCTGCAGCTTGCCGGTGACCAGATCGCGGATCGTGTCGGTCGCCTCCTGCTTGTAGACGAAGCCGCAGATGTGCTCGGCGATCTCCGCCTTGAGCTGCTGGAACTTCTCGAAACCTTCCTTCTTGTACTCGTTCTTGGGATCGACCTGCGCGTAACCGCGCAGACCGACACCTTGTTTGAGCACCTCCATCGCATACAGGTGGTCCTTCCACTTGTTGTCGATGGTCTCGAGGATCAAGAACCGCATCACATCGTTCCACGGCTCGCCGTAGAGTTCGGCGCGCGCATCGTGCAAGCGTTCGACGCGCTCCATGATCCAGGAGAACAGTTGCTCGCGCGGCACCTGCTCGAGGCCGGTAAGGTCGAGGGCGTCGCCGCAGCGGTGCTGCAGCCAGGCGCGGATCTCGTCGTATTCGACCGGCTTGTCCTTGTCGGCCGAGTGGTTCAGCACGACCGGCTCGAGGATCTCCTCGAACATGCCGAGGATCTTGTCGCGCAGTCCTTTGTACTCGAGTGCCTCCTGGCGCTGCGCGTAGATGAACTTGCGCTGCTTGTCCATTACCTCGTCGTATTCGATGAGGTGCTTGCGAACGTCGAAGTTGCGCGCCTCGACCTTCTTCTGGGCCTTGGCGATCCCGCGGGTGACCATCGGGCTGTCGATCACCTCGCCGGGCTTCAGCCCCATGCGCTCCATCATCGAACGC
>DRKG01000315.1 GCA_011051855.1 bacterium
CCGCCGCTCCGAGTCGCACGACCACCAACAGCGCCGCGAAGTGCGCGATTCGGTATGCGGCTTCCCACGGCTGGAACGAGAACACCGCATCGTCGGCACGGAACACTGCCTGCACGGCGAGCTGCACCACCGCACAGAGCACCAGCGCCAGCACGAACGCGACCGCCATGCGTTCGCCGCGGCAGTGCGGCAAGCGGCGGTAGCCGAGCAGCGCCGCACCGCCGAGCAACAGCAGCAGGCCGCGGCGCACTTGCTCGTGGTCGACCCACAGCGGATGGAACGGCAGCACCAACAACCCGAGGCAGACCCACGGCAGCCAGCGCGGTCCGCGGTCGGGGGCGCCGGCACCGCTGCTCATGCGGCCGCTTCGTCGAACTTCAGGATCGCGTCGACGTAGTCGGCGGCGACGAACTTCTCGAGGTCGTCGATGCCCTCGCCGACGCCGAGGAACTTGACCGGCACCGGCAATACGTCGCGGATCCCGAACAGGGCTCCACCCTTGGCGGTGCCGTCCATCTTGGCCAGGATCAGACCGCTGACCGGCGCCGACTTCGCGAACTCGGCCGCCTGCCGAATCGCGTTCTGACCCGTAGTGCCGTCGAGCACCAACAGCGTCTCGTGCGGCGCGTCGGGCAACTGTTTCTTGACCACACGCACGATCTTCTCGAGTTCGGTCATCAGGTTCTTCTGCGTGTGCAGTCGGCCGGCCGTGTCGAGGATCAGGTAGTCGACCCCGCGCGCGATCGCCGCCGCCGTCGCATCGAATGCCACCGCCGCCGGATCCGCGCCCGTCGCCTGCTTGACGATGTCGATCCCGAGCCGCTCCGACCACAGCGTCAACTGTTCGACCGCAGCTGCGCGGAAGGTGTCGCCGGCACCGAGCAGCACCGAGTGCCCCTGTCGCTTCAGGTGGTTGGCCAGTTTGGCGATCGAAGTGGTCTTGCCCGCGCCGTTGACGCCGACCACCAGGATCACGGTCGGCGCCGTCGGGGAGCGCGCGATCTCGCCTTCGCAGCCGGCCATCATCTCGAGCAGTTGGACGCGCAGGAACGCCGGAACTTCCTCGACCGAGCGCACCTCCTTCTTGCGGTAGGCCTCCTTCAGCCGCTCGACGACCTTGGTGCCGAGGGGCCCCAGGTCGCTGTTGTAGAGAAGCTCCTCGAGCTCATCGAGGAAGTCGTCATCGAGCTGCCGCCCCTTGAACAGGCGGGACAGACCAGTGGTGAGGACATCGCGGGTTTTCTTGAGCGCATTGAGGAGCTTGCCGAAGACCATGTGGCGAGCGAGTGTCGGGCAAGACCTCGTCCGGTGCCAGTGCCAGGTTGCCAGCGTGGCGCAGCCGCAGCGGCCCCCCTGCGTTCTTCAATCGCTGCCGCTCGATTCGTCGGCGCTCGATTCGTCCGCGTTCGATCCCTCAGCATCGCGGAGCTCACGGGCTCGCTCCAGGTCGATGCGGATGCGGTCGAGAATGCCGTTGACGAAGCCTCCGGTGTTGGCGGTGGAATACTTCTTGCCGATTTCGATGGCTTCGTTGATCGCCACCTTCGGCGGCACGTCGGCGCAGAACATCAGTTCGTAGGTCGCCATGCGCAGTACGTTGCGGTCGACGATCGCCATGCGCCGGAGGTCCCAGTTGCGGGTGACTCCCTGCAGTTGGGCGTCGATTTCGTCGCGGCGCTGCAACGTGCCTTCCACCAGATGCGTCGCGAACGCCACGATCTCGCGCTCCGCTGCGTTGGGCTTGCGCGGCCCGTTGCTCTCCTTGCCCCCGTCGCTCTCCTTGCTGTCGCCAGCACGTAGTTCCGTGGCGCAGAGGTCTGCGATCGTGCCGCCGAGTTCGGCGGCATAGTCCGGGCCGCGCAGGTCGAACTGGAAGAGCACCTGCATGGCGATTTCGCGAGCGCGCGTACGGCGACGGATGGGAGAGGTCATGGGAAGGAACGTTCGGCCGGAATCAGACTGCAAGTCCGACCGCAGTGCCGGGCAGGTTACCTCAGGATCGCGGCGCAGTCACGCGCACTCTCCGTCACCCCTCGTCCTCCTCGGCCAGTTGTCTCCGCACGTGCAGCATCGCGAGCGCCGCCATCGCAGCATCCTGCCCCTTGTTTCCATCAGCACCTCCGGCCCGTGCCAAGGCCTGCTCCAGCTCGGCGCAGGTCAAGACCCCGAAGCCGACTGGCACGCCGAGATCGAGCTGGACCCGCATCGCCCCGTCGGTGACCCCCCGGCACACGTATTCGTAGTGGTCGGTGCCGCCACGCACGATCGCGCCGAGCATCACGACCGCCTCGCATCCCGCTTCTGCCAGCAGGCGACACGCCAGCGGGAGTTCGAATGCCCCCGGAACCCAGCTCACCACGATGTCACCATCGGCGACACCCTGCTCCCGCAGCGCTGCCATCGCACCATCTAACAGGCGTTCGGTGACCATCTCGTTGAAGCGGGCGACCGCGATGCCGATGCGGCGGCCGGGGGTGGGGGTGGGGGTGTCGGAGAGGACCTTGACCATTGCCAGCACCCTACGCCCCCCCGCCGACCAATCCACCCAACTGATCCCTTGCCTGTTGGCCCCCAGCCCGGACCGCCCCGCCCCCGGCGCGCCGGGCCGAGTTACCGTGCACCGAGTCGGCACTACGTCCGTCGAGCTCGCACGCCGAACCGCGTGCGACCAACGTCGCGCGCCGCCCCCTGCATACCGCGCCGCCCGCCCGTAGGCCGGCAAACCCCGGTCGCACGGCGCCCATGTCCTGTTCTGGATCGTATTACATTGTCACGGCTTGCCTCCCGGTTCGACTCACTGGATGGATGCTGCGCGGCCCCCAGTCCTGCCGCCAGCGGACCACGTCCTCGGCCGTGATCTGGCGTTCCAGCAGACCCAGACGGACCGCGGAGGTGACCCCTTC
>DRKG01000316.1 GCA_011051855.1 bacterium
GGACCGCACCGGTTCGGCCGGCTACAGCTCGGGCAACTGGTATTCGAACTTCGGCGGCACTTCGGGGGCGACGCCGATCGTCGCCGGCCACAACGTGCTGGCGATCGAGATGTTCACCACCGAAGTCGTGCCCGGCTACGGTCTGTTCGGCCAGCAGTTGCGGGTGCCCGGTGGCTCGGCCCACCAGAACCGACCGCACTTCCCGACGCTGAAGGCGCTGCAGGTCGCCAACGCGGCGCAGTACGCGTTCTCCTCGGGCAGCTCCGACAACCGGCGCGAGCACCAAGGATGGGGCTTCCCGGACCTGCAGGAGATGTACGACAATCGGTTGAAGACGTTCATCGTCGATGAGACTGACGTCGTCAGCCAGGGCTCGGTCACGCAGTACGGCATCAGCGTGACGTCGGGCCAGCCGTACTTGAAGGCGGTGCTGAACTGGAACGAACCGGCCGGCAACCCGGCGGCGTCACAGCAGTTGGTCAACAACCTGTCGCTGCGCGTGACCTCGCCGAGCGGCACCGTCTATTGGGGCAACAACGGCCTCAACAGCGGCGTCTGGTCGGTGGCCGGCGGCAGCGAGGACACGATCAACTCGATCGAGTGTGTGTTCGTGCAGAACCCGCAGGCGGGCAACTGGCTGGTCGAGGTGTTGGCGACCGCGATCGTGCAGGACAACCACGTCGAGACGCCTGCGGTCGATGCCGATTACGGCCTGGTTGTGGTTGGCGGCACCGGCCAGTCGGGCACATTCGCCCAGTTCAGCAAGTTCGGGCAGGGCTGCAACAGCTCGATCGTGCTGCCAGCACCACCGTGTGCCGAGTGGAACCCGGGTGGTGGCCCGCTCAGTGGCCAGACGCCGACGACCGAGTGGGTTTATCGCGTCGGCAGCTCCGTGCCGCTGTCGGTGCACAGCTTCGACATCTACACCCGGTCGACGACGGGCCAGCCGCAGACGGTCAACGCCTACCTCTACGACGGGGTCTCGCCGGGCGTCGTGCCGACGGCGGTCACCACGGTGACGATCGGGGCTTCGCCGGGTTTCTACACCGCGACCTTCGCCACTCCGGTCAACACCACGAGCGTGTTCCATGTCGGCGTCGACACGTCGAGCGGTACGATCGAGCGCAGCGAGATCGTCACCGGCAGCGCCAACGTCGGTTACGAGCGCGTCACGCCCGGCAGCGCGTGGGGGGTGCGGATCGTGCGCGCCGGCTACCGCATCAACTGCTCGCCGGTCTACCAGGTGCCGGCGATCGACAACAGCGGCACGCCGCAGTTGGGGTCGACCTACAACCTGCTGCTGTCGCAGGCGCCGCCGTCGGTGCCGTGCGTGCTGGTTTCCGGTCTGTCGGACACGATCTACCAGGGCATCCCGCTGCCGGTCACGCTGCCGGGCACCAACGGCTGTGACCTGTTGGTCGCCCCGACCGCGCTCGATCCGACCTTCACCAGCGGTGCTGGGACAGCCAGTCGGCCGATGGTCGTGCCCAACAACTCGTCGCTGACCGGACTCGACGTGTTCCACCAGTGGGTGGTGGCGGATGCCGCCGCCAACGGGCTCGGCCTGATCACCTCGGACGGCGGCAAAGCCACGGTCGGCCTGTAACGGGTCGACTACGGCGACGGCGGGCCTTCGGGCCCGTCCATTGCCAGCAACTTCTGCTGGTAGCGGCCCTGCACGACGTCGACCACCACCAGCACCGCGATCACGAAGTAGAACGTCGACTTGGCCATCGGCTCGATCGCGAAGCCGAAGAACGACAGGTGGGCGAGGTGGCCGCCTTCGCTGAGCAGCATCACGCCGACCAGCAGCAGCACGAACAGGCCGAGCACTTCGTACATGCGGTTGCGTTGCAGGAAGGTCGATACGCGATCCGCCAGCCAGACCATCAACAGGCCGGAGATCACCACCGCGACTGCCATCGTCGCGAAGTTGTCGGTCAGCGCGATCGCGCCGAGGATCGAGTCGAACGAGAACACCAGGTTCATCAGCACGATCATCGTCACCGCCTTGTTGACCGAGACTTGCGCCGGGCCTTCGTGGTGGCGGTTGATGGCGGCCGGCGCGAGCATGTGGAAGATCTCCTTCACCGCCGTGTAGAGAATGAAGGCGCCGCCGAGCAGCACGATCAGCGCGTGGCCACTCAGCCGCACGTGCAGCGGGTGGGTCGCCAGGGAGAGGAAGGGATCCTGAAAGAACTGGATCGCTTTGGTCAGCACGAACAAGAGCCCGATGCGCAGCACGATTGCGATCGCGATGCCGGTGCGCCGCACGCGCGGTCGGTCCGCCGCTGCGACTCGCTTGCTCTCCATCGAGATGTAGAGCAGGTTGTCGAAGCCGAGCACCGCCTGCAGGAGCGTCAACATCAGCAGGGTGAGGAAGTTGTCGAGCGAAAAGAAGTCCATTGGCTGGCGCGGCCCGTTTCACAGGAACGTGAACTCAGCATTCCGTAGTATGACGGCCGATGAGCCGGCGCACCTGGATTTCTCTGCTCGTTCCGATCGTGCTGCTCGGAGGATACTTCGGCGTGATGACCTGGATCCGGGGCCACGTCGACGAGCTGATCCAGCACGCGGTCGACCGGCCGCTGCCGGAGTTCTCGGTGAGCGATCGCGAGGGCCGCGAGTGGAGCACGGCAGGCCTGCGCGGCCGCATCGTGGTGCTGCACTTCTTCCGCTCGCGCTGCCACTCCTGTGACCTCGAGACGGATGCGGTGCGGGAGTTGGAGCGCGATGCCGGCGACGACGTGCAGTGGCTGCACGTGATGACGGACACGGTGCTCGACTTCGATCCCGCCACGACCCGCAACACCATCGAGGCCAAGCGCTTCTCCCAGCCGATCGTGATGGCCGACGAGGCGTTCATGGACCTGTTCCACCAGCGCAATTGGGCCCAGGTCACGCCGGTGACCTACATCGTCGACCGCGACGGAGTGGTGCGCTACGCGCTGCGCGGTGCGCAAACCGTCGAGACCGTGCGGGCGGCCATCCGCGCCGTTCGGTAGGTCGATCCGTGCATGCGGTGGTGCTCTCAGAGGGGAGCTGCACGGAGTGGAGCACCGCCCAGGTCATCGCCGCGGACGCGCCGGCCAATCCGCGATCGTCGCGCGCAGGTGATCGCGCAGCGATCGTCTGGTCGCGCGATCGAAGCGCACGTCGCCGGGGGGCACGCCGCGCTCGATCGCGACCGCAAGCCGGTGCAGCACGCGGGAACGCAGTTCGGCTGGTAGTCGCTCGAACGCTGGCGCGTGCACCATCGGCGACATCGGCAGGGTGAAGACGCGTTTGCGCAGGTCGAGCACGCCGAGCCGGCTGCCGTTCGGCCCTTGCGGCCACTGCGCTGCGAAGTCGCGGGCGAATGCGTCGAGCGGCGCGGCGTCGTGTTCGCGCAGCGGTGCCTCGCGGTCGAGTAGCAGTGCGGCGGCGAGGTCGCGCGCCAACTTGTCGGCGATGCGCTCGGTCGACGCGCGCATGCCGGTCTCGTCGAGCATCTCGTTGACCACACGGTCCTTGGCGAGCAGGTAGCGCACGTGCAGCGTCGCGCGCACCAGCAGGTTGTGCACCGCCGCTTGCTGTTCGAGCGCCAGTAGCGCGCC
>DRKG01000317.1 GCA_011051855.1 bacterium
TCCAGGCAAGGAAGGCGACTGCAGAAGCGCAGGCGTGGCCGTGGCCACGCCGAGCATTCTGCCAAGGAGTTCGCGGAGCGAACGGACGCTGCAGGCGGCCGCTCTTCTGCCGCATGGGCGTGGATGGTGCGTGCCGGGGGTGCTGCTTCATGCATAGATCGGGATAGGGTCATGGCTCGGGCGATTCGATCGCCGCGCGCAGCAGCCGGTCGACGACCTCGTGGTCGGCGCGGCCGCGCGTCTGCCGCATGACGTGGCCCTTGAGCGCGTCGAGCGCCTTCTCCTTGCCGGCGCGCACGGCCTCGACCGCCGCCGGCAGGGCTGCGATCGCGGCATCGACCAGCGGGGCCAGGGTTTCTTCGTCGGCAATGCGCGCAAGGGCGAGCTCGGCGAGCGCCCGCTGCGGTGAGACGTCGTGCGCCAGCAGGTGGTGCAGCACCTTGCGCGCCGTCGTGCGCGTCAGCGTCCCGGCGTCGAGCAGCGCGATCAGCGCGGCCAGCTTCGCGGGCGAGACCTTGGCATCGGCCAGCGCCAGCCCGCGTTCCCTGAGCGCCGGCAGCAGGTCTTCCAGCAGCCAGTTGCAGGCGCTCTTGGCGTCGGCGCCGGCGGTGACGACGCGCTCGAACCAGTCGCCGAGCGCGCGATCGCGCGCCAGTGCCGCCACGTCGTGATCGCCGAGACCGAACGATGTCCGGTAGCGTTCGCGGCGTTGCTCCGGCAACTCGCCGATCTGTTCGCGCTGGCGCGCGAGGAACGCTTCGTCGAGCACCAAAGGCGGCAGATCGGGTTCGGGCAAGTAGCGGTAGTCGGGCGCTTGCTCCTTGCTGCGCTGCGAGCGGGACTCGCCGAGCTCGTCGTGCCAGCCGCGCGTTTCGGCGAGGATCCGGCCGCCGGCAGCCAGCACCGCGGCCTGGCGGCGCTGCTCGTAGGCGAGCGCGCGCTGCACCATCTTGAGGGAGTTGAGGTTCTTCAGCTCGACCTTGGTGCCGAACGTGTCGCTGCCCGCCGGCATCAGCGAGATGTTGGCGTCGCAACGCATCGAGCCGAGTTCCAGATCGCAGTCGCTGACGCCGGCGAAGCGCATCACTTCGCGCAGGTGGCGCAGGAACGCATGCGCCTCGGCCGGGGTGCGCAGATCCGGTTCGCTGACGATTTCGACCAGCGGCACGCCGGCGCGGTTGAGGTCGACCAACGTGCCGACGCCGGTGTGGCTGAGCTTGCCGGCGTCCTCTTCGACGTGCAGGCGGTGCAGGCGGCAACTGCGGCCGCCGCCGATCGGCACCGTGCCGCCGAGCGCCAGCGGCCGATCGAACTGGCTGATCTGATAGCCTTTCGGCAGGTCGGGGTAGAAGTAGTGCTTGCGGGCGAACTCGCTCTCGCGCTGCACCTCGGCGCCGAGCACCAATGCCGCGCGCGTCGCCAGTTCGATCGCGTGCCGGTTCGGCCGCGGCAAGACGCCCGGCAGCCCGAGGTCGACCGGATGCACGCGGGTGTTCGGGTCGCCGAGGGCTTTGGCCGGCGCCGGCGAGAACAGCTTGCTCTTCGTGGCGAGCTGCACGTGGACCTCGAGGCCGATGACGGTGGTGTAGCCGGTCATCGTTCCCCCTCGTCGGCGAGGCGCGGGCGTCGCAGATGGTGGTCGGTGTGTTGCTGGAAGACGTGGGCGATCTGCAGGGCGCGTTCGTCGTGGCCGTGCGGGGTCATCACCTGCAGGCCGACCGGGCGGCCGTCCGGGGTCGGTGCCACCGGCATCGACAAGGCCGGGATGCCGGCGAGGCTCGCGGGTACCGTCAGCGCGTCCCACCGGTAGCGCTGCAGCGGGTCGTCGGCGTGTTCGCCGAAGCGCGGCGCCGGCGTCGGCGAGGTCGGACACACGATCGCGTCACAACCGGCGAAGGCGCGGGCGAAGTCGCGCCGCACCGCGCGCCGGGCGAGGCGGGCCCGTTCGTAGAACCGGTCGCTGTAGCCGATCGACGTGGCGAAGGTGCCGAGCAGGATGCGCAACTGCACCTCGGGGCCGAATCCCTGGCTGCGCGTGTCGGTGGTCATCCTGCGGTGCGAATCGCCCGGGCGTTCCCGGTCGGACCGGTGGCGGAAGCCGTAGTGCACGCCGTCGTAGCGGGCGAGGTTCGACGACGCCTCGGCGGTCGCGAGCAGGTAGTAGGCGGGCACCGCGTGGCGCGCGGTCGGCACCGTGCAGGTCACCAGTTCGGCGCCGAGTTCGCGCAGTCGGTCGACGGCGGCGGTGGTGCTGGCCAGCACCTGCGGGTCGATGTCCGGGCCGTTCAGTTCGGCGGCGATCCCGAGGCGCAGTCCGCGCAGGTCGTCGCGCCGGGCCAGGGCCGGCAGGAGCGTCGAGGTCGGCCCTTCGGGCGGCAGGGTGGTCGCGTCGGCGGGGTCGTTGCCGCCGGCGCTGTCGAGCCACAGCGCCAGGTCCTCGGCCGTGCGCGCGATGGCGCCGACGCAATCGAGCGAGCTGGCGTAGGCGATCAGACCGTAGCGCGACACCCGGCCGTAGGTAGGCTTCAGACCGGTGACGCCGCACAGCGCGGCCGGTTGGCGCACCGAGCCGCCGGTGTCGCTGCCGATGGCGAGCGGGCACAGGTCGGCTGCGACCGCGGCCGCACTGCCGCCGCTGCTGCCGCCGGGCACGAGGCCTCTGCCGAACGGATTGTATGTGCGCTGGCAGGAGGAGCTCTCGGTGGTGCTGCCCATGCCGAACTCGTCCATGTTGGTGCGGCCGATCAGCACGGCGTCGTGGCGTTCGAGCCGGGTCAGCGAACTGGCGGTGTAGGGAGCGGTGAACTTCGCCAGCATGCGGCTGCCGGCGGTGGCGCGTTCGCCCGCGACGAGCAGGGTGTCCTTGTTGGCGATCGGCACGCCGGCGAGTGGGCCCGGTGTTTCACCGGCCCGGATGCGGTCGTCGATGGCCGCGGCGGTGCGCCTGGCGCGAGCCGCGAAGGTGCCGCAGAACGCGCCGAGCGAGCCATCGTGCGCGGCGATGCGTTCGAGGCAGCGGTCGACTACGGCGGCGGCGGTGGTTTCGCCGCTGGCGACGGCGGCGGCCACCTGCCGGGCGGTCATCGGGGTGGTGGTGCTCATGCGTCGACGACCCGGGGCACCACGAAGCAATCGGCGGCGGTCCGTGGCGCGTTCGCGAGCACGTCCGCGACAGCCGGCGGGGTCTCGGCGTCGTCCGGCCGCAGTCTGTCGGGGGTCAGTGTGGCGCGACCCCCGGCATCGTCGGCGGCGTCACCGAAATCGGCCTCGGCGAGCGCGGAGAACGCTGCGACGAGTTGCTGTAGCTTGCCGCGCAGTTCCTCCCGGCGCGCGGAGTCGAGGCGGATGTGCGCCAGTCTCCCCAGGTGCTCGATCAGCTCGGGTTCGATGTGGAACGCTTCAGGCATGGCGGGCATGGATCGTAAGTAGTTGTCAAGAAGTGATCTGTGGGCGGTCTTCGGGTGAATCGCGCGAGATGTTGGCGACGCCGGGCCGCGGGGGCTAGCATTCCTGACGGACGTGCGCTTGGCGGGCACGATCCTGCCCGGTCCCCGGGGCGGTCAGCCCGGGGCGGAAGCAGGCAGCCCCCGTCAGGTCGTCGTTGATCATGAACAATCCCGAACTAGCCGTCGTCGGCCTCACCTGCAACGTGGTGGGGGTGTTCTTCCTGGCGAACTCGATCCGCTTCCGCGAGCCGCGCAAGGCGCTTCGCGACGCGCTCGGTGTGGCCGGGCGCAGCCTGCTGAAGGTGCGCGATACCGCCCTCAACAACATGCAGGTGATCATCGGCTTCCTGTTCCTGACGACGGGATTCCTGCTGCAGATCGTCGCGCAGTGGGACATGGAGCTGAATACGCTGTTGTCCTGTGCTGGCATCATCGCGTTTGCCGGGGCCGTCTACGCGATCGGAGCCTACAGCTCGCGGCGGGCGTTTCGGCGGCTCCTGCGCGAGTTCTTCCAGAGCCAGCACTGGTCGTTCCAGGACGACATGGAACTGACCAAGGAGATCGGCGAGATCCTCGGCGTGCCCCACACCAAGGACATGACGGTCGAGGCCTACGTGCACCGCGTCCGGCAGGCCCTCGGCGTCAAGGCCGAACCGAAGGCGGGCTCGCCCTCCGAGCGCGCCCGGCGCATCGCGCTGCCGCGCTGATCGCTCCCGGCCGGCCGATACGGCGGCACTTTTCGGGCTCGAAGCACGCCGCAGGCGCGCCCTCAGGGCATGGCACGGATGCATGCTCTCGGTCGCGAAGGGGTGGTCTTCCGCCGCCGAACGCGGGAACTGCTGCGCGGGTTTCTCGAGCTCGTACTGCCGGCGACCTGTCCGGCATGCGGCGGGGCCTCGGCGGGGCTGTGCCGCCCGTGCCAGCAGGGTCTGACCCGAACGCCCCGCGGCGGCTGCGCGCGCTGTGGCGAACCGGTCGTCCAGGGGCGCTGCCGCTCCGACCACCGCGA
>DRKG01000318.1 GCA_011051855.1 bacterium
AGGATGCGCGCCTCCTCCTGTCCGACCGGAGCTGGCGCAGCGTCAGCGCCGGCCGCACCGCTCGTCGGGGGGCTGCCTCCGCCCGAGGCCGCGACATCGGCCGGCGCGGCGCCGCCGCATGCGGCCAGTGCCAGGGAGAGCGTAGAGAGCAGAATCAGTCGAAGCGGGTTCATGATGGTCGGAAGCGGGTGTCGGCGGAACGCGCGCCGGGGCACGTCGAAGGAGATAATGGATGCCGAAATCGGTAGATTTCACGATTCCGGAGACTTCTTCGAGGTTCTCCCGAACCAAAGATTCTCTGCGATCAGAAGGCTGAGGTCGAAAATCGGTGCTGCTCCTGGCGTTGTCCACGTGGTTGCCGACGCCACCGGTTCTGGATAGAGCTATCGGTTGATGCATGGGTGCGCCCAGGCAGATGCCGAGGCGAAGCCGTGGCGCGGTTCGTGACCACCCAACCCCTATGAGGATGAACGTGATGACCCGACTCTTCTGTCGTGTGACTCTGGCCTGTCTCGGCGCACTGGCCACCCTGGCGCTCCCCGGCTGTAGCGGGGAATCACCCGCGACGGACGCGCCGCACTCCAGCAGACCCGCCAAGAAGGGCTACACCGAACCTCCCCCGCTCGACCCCAACAACATCGTGAGCGTCGCGATCGCCTCGCCCGAGCACAAGACTCTGGTCGCGGCCCTCAAGGCCGCCGACTACGTGCGTTCCGTCGCCAACCCGGGGCCGCTTACGGTGTTTGCTCCGACCGACGCCGCGTTCGCCAAGCTCCCCAAGGAGACCCTCGATTCGCTGATGAAGCCGGAGAACGTCGACCAGCTCAAGGAAGTGCTCAAGTACCACGTCGCCGTCTCGGTCTACTACCAGAAGGACCTCAAGGACGGTATGAAGCTGGGCATGGCCAACCTGAAGAACGTGCGGATCAAGGTCATCAACGGCAAACCGACCGTCAACGGGGCCAAGATCATCGCCTCGCAGCGATGCTCGAACGGCATCGTGCACGTCATCGATTCCGTTCTGGTCCCGGAACAATAGAACCGCACGAGTCGCCGACGTTGTCGTCACGCGCACCATGTTCCTGAACCAGACAGCGGTCTACGGACTGCGAGCGATGGCCATCCTGGCCGGTCTTGCACCCGGCGAGAGCCTGACCGCGGCCGAGCTGAGTCGGCGCACCAGGGTGCCGCAGCAGTACCTTTCGAAGGTCATGCGCAAGTTGGTTCTGGCTCGGCTGGTGCGCGGCCAGCGGGGACATGGAGGCGGTTTCAGTCTGGGGCGACCGCCGCGCGACATCCGCTTGCTCGACGTTCTCACCGCTGTCGATCAGTCGCTCGAATCGGGTTGCGTCTTCGGCTTCGATTCATGCGACCTCGCGAATCCTTGCGTCCTGCACCCGATCTGGAGCCGACTCAAGGAGTGCACGGGCCACTGGGCCACTGAGAGCACGCTCGCCGACATCAGCAACGGCCCAGTGGGGTCGCCCGAACAGCCGGTCGCGCCCGAACCGGCGAAACCCGCAGCGGCTCGGGCACAGCGGCGCCGGCAGAAGTAGCACGAGCTTGCCTCGGTCCGGGGTGGATCGCGGGCGGAAACCGGCGCGAACAACTGGGACGGACGGGGTTGGCGGCCGCGTTCAGGACGGCGCGCTCGGCCCGCCCGGTCTGCCCGGGCCGCCAAGGCGCATCAAGTCCTCGGCGGCCACGATCTGGCCGTCGAACCGCGCCCGCGCCTGCGCGATCAGGTCGACGCCTTCGCACTCGGGGTAGAAGTGCGTCATCACCAAGGTGCCTGCGCCGGCCCGGGCGGCGTAGCCGGCGGCGAGCCCCGGAGTCAGATGGCCGTCGAGTTTCCTGCCATCGGGGCTGGCGGTGTCGCAGACGAAGAGGTCGGCGCCGCGCGCCAGGTCGACCAGTTCGTCGCAGGTGTCCGCGTCGCCGGAGAACGCGATCCGGGTGCCGTCCGCGTGGATGCGGTAGCCGAGACTCTGCGCGGTGTGGCGGATCGGCACGGCGGTGACTTCGAAGTCGTCCGCCGCAAAGGTGCCGGGTGCGAGTTCGACCAATCGCAGCTCGTAGCCCTTTGGCGCGAGCCAAGGCCACGCTTCGGTCAGCCGTTCGATCAGCCGGCGGAGGCCGGGGGCACCGTAGATCGTCAGCGGTGGGCGTGGGCTCAGGTGCGGAGAGCGCAGCGCGAACAGGAGGGGCGCGACATCGGCACAGTGGTCGGTGTGGTAGTGGGTGAGCAGCACCGCGTCGAGGTCGCGCACCGACGTGCCTGCTTGTGCGAGGCGGCGCAGTATCCCGGGGCCGCAGTCGATCAGCAGTCGGTGTGTTCCGTGTTCGACGAGGTAGCCGGCCGGGAAGCGATCCGGAACGGGCACCGCGGTGCCGGACCCGAGCACGACCACGTTCACGGGGTCCCTCCTTCGGGCGCGGTGGCGCGATCGCGCAGCCAGCGGGTCACGGCGAGTGCGTTGGCCAACCGGGCCCCGGCGCGCCCCCTGCACGGGGTCGCCGGCGGCGCCAGCCGTTCGCGCGCGACGACCTGCTCGAGGTAGCCGGCGCGGCGCTGGCTGACATTGCAGTAGCTCGGTTTGATCAGCGCCCGCGGGCCTTCGGCGGGCAGCAACGACTCTCCGTAGGCGAGGCTGCTGCCGGTCCACGCGGCCAGTGGGGTGTCGGGTGGGGCGAACCGGAGCAGCCGTTCGCGCGCGGCTGCGGTGGCCTCACCGGCCATGAGTTCGGCATGCGACAGCCGCAGATACGCGAGCTGTCGCGCCGTCGGCGAGAGGTCCGCCGGGCGCAGGATCGCCTCGAAGAACTCGTCGCCCTCCACGCGGCCGGCGACCAAGTGCACGAGTGAGGCGGCGCCATCGTCGTGAGTGGGGCGCGCGACTTCGGCGTAGACGACCACCAGTTCCGGCGCGAGCAGCAGCGGGTCGACCGCCCGGCGCACGCGCTGCCGTGGTTTCTTGAATCGCGCGATCCGCTGCTCGCCGCGGTGGTCGATCTGCCGGTCGATCATGCGGTCGAACGCCTGCAGCAGCGCGTCCAGACCTTCGGCGTCCGGTTCGATGATGCGCAGCGCCGCGACCACCGCTTCGAGCGTGGAAACGTAGTCCGGGCGCGGTTCGCGGCGGATCCGGTAGCGGCTCGGCGACGACGGGCGCAGGCGCACGTGTCGGCGAGCATGCAGCCAGGTGTTCTCGCGATACAGGCGCTTGGCGTGCGACCAAGTGCCGTCGATCGCGATCAGGGTCGACGGCCACTCGGATGCGGGCAGCGATGCGAGGTCGTCGGCGTCCGGGTGCGGGAACAACACGGCCGCGTCATCGGGAACGTCGAGCGCATGCTCCAACGTGCCGGTGAAGCCCGCGAACGGCACGTGCACGCTGGCGTTTGGCATGCACATGTCGACCAGCCGTGCGGTGCCGAATGGGTGGGTGCGTTCGTGCGGGTGCTGCAGCACGAAGATGCGGGTGCGCGTCGGCACTTGCGGCAGGTCTGCGCAGTAGCACAGTTCGCTCGGCCGCAGGCAGCGGTAGCAGCGTGCACGGGGTGGGGGCTCGGTCACGGTCGAGCCGTTGTAGCCGGAGCCGTGCTGCGGTTCATTCCGCCAGGTGCATCCCCAAGGCACAGCGCAGCGTCCGGGGATCGATCGGCTTCGGCAGGCAGCCGTTGCAGCCGGCGGCCATGCACCTTTCGGTGAACTGCGGCGATACGTCCGACGTGAGCGCCAGGAGCGGCGCGGTGGCGGCGCGGGCGCGGATCTCCCGGGCGGCGGCCAGTGCGGCCGCCTCGTCGCCGTGGGTGCCACCCTGCATGTCGAGCAGGATCAGGTCGTAG
>DRKG01000319.1 GCA_011051855.1 bacterium
GGTCGACGTCTTGACCGGCGTGCTCGAGCCGCTGCAGGAGCCGCTGGCCGAAGTGCGCGAGCGGCTGCAGATCCGGGGCATGGACGCGGGCACGGCTGCGAACTTTCGCGACAAGGCGCGCATGAAGGAAGTGTTCGCGCAGCACGGCATTCCCTGTGCTCGGCATCGCCTGTGCGCATCGACGGACGAGGCGCTCGCGTTCGCGCGCGAGGTCGGCTACCCCTTGGTCGGCAAGCCGCCGGCCGGAGCCGGCGCCAAGGCGACCGCACGCTGCGCCGACGCGGGCGAACTCGACGCGTTCCTGCGCCAGGTGCGGCCCGCACCCGGCCGCGAGGTGTTGCTCGAAGAGTTCATCCAGGGCCAGGAGTTCTCCTTCGACACCGTCACCCTGCAAGGTCGGCACGTGTTCCACAACGTGTGCTGCTACCTGCCGACGCCGCTCGAGGTGATGGAGAATCCCTGGATCCAGTGGTGCACGGTGTTGCCGCATTCGCTCGACGTGCCGGAGTTCGCCGAGATCCACCAGATCGGTTGCCGGGCTCTCGATGCGCTCGGCATGTGGAGCGGCCTGTCGCACATGGAGTGGTTCCGGCGCCGCGACGGCTCGATCGCGATTTCGGAGGTGGCGGCGCGACCACCCGGCGCGCAGTTCGTGCCGCTGATGGGGCACGTGCTCGACGCCGACATGTTCCACCTGTTCGCCGAGCTGATGGCGTTCGAGCGCTTCGACGTGCGGCCGCGCCGGTTCGCCGCCGGCGCGGCCTATCTGCGGGCCCAGCCCGAGCGACCCGCCCGCGGCCGCGGCAGCGAGCACCAGGTCATCCGCGCCGTGCACGGCCTCGAGCGCGTGCGTGCGCGCCTTGGCAGCCTGATCGTGCAGGCGCAGTTGCCGCAGGTAGGCCGGCCGCCGCAGAGCAGCTACGAGGGCGACGGCGTGATCATGGTGCGGCATCCGGACACCCGGGTGGTGACCGAGGCGGTGCAGGAGATCGTGCGCACGGTGCGCGTCGAGGTCGGCTGAACGGAACTGCGAGAACGAACATGAACGTCGTCTACCTGAGTCCTGGGTTTCCGGCCGAGATGCCGTTGTTCGTGCGCGGTCTGGCGCAGGTCGGCGCCAGGGTGTTCGGCGTCGGCGATCAACCGGCAGCGGCGCTGCCGCAGCAAGCGCGCGAGGGTCTGCACGACTACCTGCAGGTGGGCGGCTTCGCCGACGAAGGCGCGGTCGTCGACGAGGTGCGTAGGTGGCTGCACGGCCGGTCGATCGATCGCGTCGAGTGCATGTGGGAGCGGTTGATGTATCTGGCCGCGACGCTGCGTGAGACGTTCTCGGTGCCGGGCATGAACCGCGCACAGACCGCGATCGTGCGCGACAAGGAGGCGATGAAGCAGGCGGTCGAGAAGGCCGGCCTCAGGGTGCCGCGCCACGGTCGCGCGCGCAGTCGAAACGAGGCGTGGGCGGTGCTCGAACGCGTCGGCTTTCCGTCGATCGTCAAGCCGATCGACGGTGCCGGCAGCCAGGACACCTACCGCTGCGACGACCGCCAGCAGTTCGAAGACGCCTTGCAGCGCACGCGCCACGTCGACGAGCTGTCGGTGGAGGAGTTCATCGAAGGTGAGGAACTGACCTACGACACGGTGTGCGCCAACGGCGACATCCTGTTCGAGAACGTGTCGTGGTATCGGCCGAAGCCGATGGTCTTGGCGAAGAGCCCGTGGGTCTCGATGGAGAACGTGGTGTTGCGCGATCTCGGACACGAGTTCGTGCGGCCCGGCGTCGAACTCGGGCACGGCGTGCTGCGCGCGCTCGGTTTCGCCACCGGCTTCACCCACATGGAGTGGTTCCGCAAGCCCGACGGCGAGGCCGTGTTCGGCGAGATCGGCGGGCGGCCGCCGGGCGCGCGCCTGGTGCACGCGATGAACTACTCGGCCGACATCGACCTGTTTCGCGGTTGGGCCGAGGCGACCTGCTACGGCCGGCTCAGCCAGGACACGCGCAAGCGCTACAACTGCTCGATGGTGTTCAAGCGCGCCCAGGGCGACGGCATCGTGCGCGAACACCGCAATCTCGCAGCGCTGCTGAGAGAGTTCGGCGAGCACGTCGCCTGCGTCGAGCTGACTCCGATCGGCGAGCCGCGCCGGGATTGGCGCAAGGTGGTGGTCGGCGACGGCTGGATCGTCGTGCGGCACCCCGAACTCGACCGATGCCTCGAAATCGCGCAGCACTTCGTGCGCGACCTGGCGGTCATCGCCCGGTAACGCGCGCCGCCGGCAACCCGATCTCGCAGCTCGCGGCCGCGCTGCGTAGACTCTGCCGCGATCCGATGACGAACCCCATCTCGCAGGCCGCCCCGAGGCGGCGTCTCGCGGCCGTGCGCGCCGCATTCCTGGTTGCGCTGGTCGGCGTCTTCGCGGCGCCGGCCGTCGATGCCCAGACCCGCAAGGAACTGGGCCGCATGTGGACGTTCGAGCACGCGCCGCTCGGCTGGTTCCAGCAGGCCTACGACTGGCAGCCGAGCGAGAAGTGGCTCGAGCACGCGCGGCTGTCGGCGTTGCGGCTCGGCAACCAGGGCCGCTACTTCTGTTCGGCGTCGTTCGTCAGCCCCTACGGCTTGATCATGACCAACCACCACTGCGCGCGCGACTTCGTCGCCCAGGTGCAGGGGGATCGGGACTGGCAGACCAACGGCTTCTACGCCGGCGCCTACGAGAACGAGATCAAGATCCCGGGCGCCAAGTGCTCGCAACTGATCTCGCAGAAGGACGTGACCAAGGAGGTCAAGGAGCACGGCGAGCAGGCGGTGCTGGCGGCGGCGCGGGAGGCCCACCCGGAACTCGAACACCAGGTGATCGCGCTCTACCAGGGCGGCAACTACCAGCTCTACAGCCACCGCATCTACGACGATCTCAGGCTGGTGTGCGTGCCGCACGGCCAGAGCGCGCACTTCGGCGGCGATCCGGACAACTTCTGCTACCCGCGCTGGGGGCTCGACTTCGCGTTCCTGCGCGCCTACGAGAACGGTCGCCCGGTCGACTCGAAGGAGCACTGCTTTCAGTGGAAGACCGCCGGTGCATCCGAGGGCGAGCCGGTGTTCGTGATCGGCAACCCGGGCAGCACCGGCCGGCTGAAGACGCTGGCGCAGTGCGAATACGACCGCGACCACCTGCTGCCGAACCTGGTGCGGCGCTACGAGCACATGCTCGAGCGCTACGAACAGGAGGTCGGCGACGACGAGCAGAAGCGAAAGGAACTGCTGCCGCAGATCCTGCGCGCCGAGAACAGCAGGAAGGCGCTGCAAGGTTACCTCGACGGCCTGCGCAACGAACGTATCATGGCGATCAAGGCCAAGGCCGAAGCCGAGTTGCGCAAGGAGGTCGCCAAGCGCCCGGAGCTGCAGGACCGCTACGGCGATGTCTGGGATCGCCTCGCGGCCATCCAGACCGCGCGCGTGCAGGCGCAGAAGGCCGGCGATCGCGAGCAACTGCGCGCCCTGCAGGCCGAGGAGAAGGAACTCAACGTCAAGATCGGCGAGGCCTGCTTCGCCGTATACGGCACCGAGATTCCGCCGGATGCGACCATGTCGTTGCGCATCAGCGACGGGATCGTCAAGGGCTACGAGTACAACGGCACGCTGGCGCCGCCGTACACGACTCTCTACGGCCTGTTCGCGCGCTACCACGAGTTCGGCGGCAAGCACCCGTTCGATCTGCCGCAGGTGTGGTTGGACAAGGAGAAGGAGCTCGACCTGTCGACGCCGTTCAACTTCGTCGCCACCTGCGACATCATCGGCGGCAACTCGGGTTCGCCGATGATCGACCGCGAACAGAACGTGGTCGGCCTGATCTTCGACGGCAACATCGAGATGCTCGGCAACCGCTACGTGTTCGACGACGAGGTGTCGCGCACGGTGTCGGTGCACCCGGCGATCATCGTCGAGGCCCTGCGCAAGATCTACGGCGCCGGTGCGCTCGCCGACGAACTCGAACGCCGCCAGTAGGATAGGGCCGCCAGTAGGACAGGGCCGGGTCGCTGCCGGGCGGCGGTCATTCGCGCAGGAGGCGCACGCCCGTGACCTGAAAGCGCGTCTCCGGTGCCCAGAAGTTTCGATAGGCGACCCGCGCCGAGCTGCGCGGGGTGGCGAACGAGCCGCCCCGCAGCACGCGCTGGTTGTCCATGAACTTGCCGTTGTACTCCATCAGCGCGCCGTCGAACGCGCGATAGCCCGGGTACGGTTCGTAGTGGCTCGACGTCCACTCCCACGCCGTGCCGCACAGTTGCTGCACCTGCTCCAGGTCGGGCCGAGCCGGCTCGACGTCGAAGGCATTGCGGCCGTGCTCGTCGTCGAGCAGGTTGGCACCGTCGCGGTCAAAGCCAGCCACGCGGGCGGCGTGCTCCCACTCGACTTCGCGCGGCAGGCGCGCGCCCGTCCAGTCGGCGTGGTTGGCGGCGTACCAGCGGCAGAACGCGTCGGCCTCGTAGAACGACACGTGGCAGACCGGTGCGTGTGGGTCGAGCTCGCCGAGGCCGTAGAGCGAGAACCGCAGCCAGGTGTCGCCGTCGCGGTGCCAGTAGAGCGGTGCCGTGATGCTTTCGCGCCGCACGAAGTCCCAGCCGTTCTGCAGCCACAGCAGCGGGTCGCGGTAGCCACCGTCGTCGACGAACGCGCACCACTCGGCGTTGGTGATCAGGCGGTTGGCGAGCGCGAAGTCGAAGACCAGCGCTTGGTGGGCGGGCAGCTCGTTGTCCCAGCAGAAGCTCGGCGAGCAGTCTTCGTCGACGAAGGTCGGGCCGTGGTGGCCGAGCGTCGTCTCGCCGCCGGCAAAAGCCACGGCCCGCAGCCCACCCGGGTTGCGCGTCGGCTGGCCGGCGGCCCGATCGGGGCGGGCGAGGTAGCCGCGGCGCAGTTCGGGCGGCGCCGACCAGCGGATGTGCAGGATCTCGGTCAGGAACAGCTCCTGGTGCTGCCGCTCGTGCTCGCAGCCGATCGTGATGATGCGCTGCAGGTCCGCGAGGTGCTCGCTCGGACAGTCGGCGATCCAGCGCGCGACCGCGTCGTCGACCGCCCGCCGGTAGGCGCGCACTGCTTCGGTCGACGGCGACGCGACCTGGCCGCGGCGGCTGCGCGGCAGGCGCGGCCCGAGACCTTCGTAGTAGCTGTTCAGGGCGTAGTCGAAGCCGTCGAAGCCGGCCGGCTGGCGGCCGTTCGGACGCAACAGGTTGGCGGTGAAGAACCAACTGGTGTGGCCGAGGTTCCAGTAGGGCGGGCTCACCGTCGGCATCGACTGGATGCGGTAGTCGTCCGGCAGCAGCGGCGCCATCAGTCGCTCGGTGGCCGCGCGCACCCGGCGGAAGCGCTGCGCGAGTCGCTTGCGCAGCCGTCGTTGCTCGCTCATGCCGGGACCGATCCCGGTTCGCCGTGGCGGTGGAACATGTAGGCGCCGAAGGCGATGCCGAACAGGCTCATCAGGTAGACCGCCGGGAAGAAGATCACGTGTTCGAGCCAGATCAGATAGAAGAACTGTTGCCCCGAGCCTTCGGCGAGGCGCGGGTCGAACTGCATCTGGGTCATCGGGTTGACGATGTCGCGCACGGTGTGCACGTCGAGGCTGGTGCCGAGGTGTTCGGTCGAGGCATACCAACTGAACAGGGCCAACGGCAGCCGCGCGGCGAGGATGCCCGCACCGACGGCCACCAGCAAGCCGGGCAGCGAACGGGCGCGGCGCGCCGCGAGTAGACACAGCGCCAGGCCCGCCGGCCACAGGAAGCGGTCGATGCCGACCGGCTGCACGACCGCGGACGGCGCCGCCAGCACCTGCATGCCGAGCCAGGTCGCGGCGGCGGTCCACGCGAACGTGAGCGGCAGGATCCACGGGTTGCGCAGTTCGCGGCGGCCCAGCCGCCACAGCAGCAGGATCCACGAGAGCGCGAAGGCGGCGAACGGGATCGTCCATTGGCCGCCGGCCGCGGTGAAGGTCGAGGTCTCGAAACCGACCATCGACACCTCCATGTCGGCACCCTGGAAGCCTGCGTAGTGGTGCAGGGTGGTCAGGCTGCGCTCCCCTTCCTCGCGGCCGAGGACCAGGGTCGCGGCCGCGGTCGCGGTCAGGATGCTGAGGCCGATGCGGCGGAACCTCGGCAGCACCAGCGCGAAGGCCAGCGAGAGGTAGGCGAGAACGTGGAGCAGCGCGAGCAGGAGGTCCATTGCGTGCGGTCGGGGGGCGCCCGGATGGCGGGCCCGGCAGCAAGGGACTGTTGGCGAGCGGGGCGCGCGATGCCAGACTTTTCCCCAAGCCGCACTTGCCGGTCCGGCGGCGGCTCGCTACCGTCTTCGCCCTTCCTATCCCGTGGAGCGGGTTGCGGCCGTGTCCGGTCGCTGTTCCGCGGGCGCAGATCCAACGGCAGTCATGACCAAGCAGAAGACCAAGAAGGCGGTGGTCAAGCGGATGAAGCTGACCAAGACCGGCAAGGTCAAGTTTCATCACGCGTTCACGTCGCACATCATGGTGCGGCGCTCGCGCAAGCGGAAGCGCAAGCTCCGCAAGAGCGAAGTGTGCACGGGCAAGATCAACGCCAACATGGCCATGCTGTTGGGTGGGAGGTAAGCACTCATGAGTCGCGCAACCAACGGTCCCGCTACCCGCCAGCGCCGCAACCGCGTGCTCAAGCGCGCGAAGGGCTTCCACCAGCGCCGCGGCAATCTGTTCCGTATCGCCAAGGAGACGACGCTGCGCGCCGACGCGTTTGCGTTCTCCGGCCGCAAGCAGAAGAAGCGCATGTTCCGCCGCTTGTGGATCACCCGGCTGACCGCGGCGGTGGCGCCGCAGGGGCTGCGCTACTCGCAGTTCATCCACGGCATCCAGAAGGCCGGCATCAAGCTCAACCGCAAGGAACTGAGCGAGATGGCGATCCACGATCCGGCGACGTTCGCGGCGATCTGCGACCAGGCCAAGTCGGCCATCGCGTAGCCAGCCGCGGCCCGCGATCCGCAAAGTTCCGGCGGCGCTGGCATGCCCAGCGCCGTTGTGCTGTACAGCCGTCACGTCGACATGGACACATCCGCCAAACAGGAAGAATGGCTGGCCGCGATCGCGGCGGCCCCCGATGCCCAGGCGCTCGCCGCGCTCGATGCCAGGCTGTTCGGGCCCAAGGGCGAAGTGCTCGCGCTGTTGCGCTCGGTGACCTCGCTGCCGAAGGAGGAGCGCCCCGCCTTCGGCAAGGCGGCCAACGCGGTCAAGCAGGCGGTCGAGCGGGCGCTCGGCGACAAGAAGGCCGCGTTCGCCCGGCAGGAACTCGAGCGCGAGCTGCAGGCGACCGACTTCGATCCGACCGAGCCCGGGCCGCGGCTTTCGCGCGGTGCGATGCACCCGATCACGATCGTGCAGAACGAACTCGTCGACCTGTTCACGTCGATGGGCTTCCGCTGGGAGGACGGCCCCGAGGTCGAATCCGAGTACTACAACTTCGACGCGCTCAACATCCCCGGCGACCACCCGGCGCGCGAGAGCCAGGACACGTTCTGGCTCGACGACGGCAACCTGCTGCGCACCCACACGTCGCCGGTGCAGGTGCGCACGCTGCAGCGGTTGACCCGGAGCGGTGGCTTCGAACCGCCGCTGAAGGTGATCGTGCCCGGCCGCTGCTTCCGCAGCGAGACCGTCGACAAGACCCACGAACACACCTTCTACCAGATGGAGGGGTTGGTCGTGGACCGCGTGCGCCGAGGGCCCGATGGCTCGACGGGCGTCAGCACCGCCAACCTGATCCACACGATGAAGACCTGCCTCCGGGTGATCCTCGAACGCGACGTCGAGGTGCGGCTGCGGCCGGGCTTCTTCCCGTTCGTCGAACCGGGCTTCGAGCTCGACGTGAATTGCCCGTTCTGCTGCGGTGCCGGGGTGGTCCAGGGCAAGGGCTGCTCGGTGTGCAAGCAGAGCGGTTGGATCGAGATCCTGCCGTGCGGCATGGTGCATCCGAACGTGTTGCGCGAGGGTGGGCTCGACCCCGAGGATTACACCGGGTTCGCGTTCGGCATGGGCCTGCAGCGGGTGGTGATGCTGCGCTACGGCATCGACGACATCCGCCACTTCATGGGCGGGGATCTGCGCTTCCTGGCGCAGTTCCCGGAGGTCGCCCGATGACGGAGGAACGACCGTGAAGATCTCGTTGCGCTGGCTGAACCGTCACGTCGACCTGTCGGGCATCGAGCCCCGGCAGATCCTCGCCGACCTGACCATGTCGACGGCCGAGATCGAGGGCCTGATCCGCTTCGGCGACGGCCTCGAGCCGTTGGTGGTGGGGCACGTGCGCAAGCGGGAGCGCCACCCCGACGCCGACAAGCTGTCGGTGTGCGAGGTCGATCTCGGGGCCGAGCACGGCGGCGTGACCCAGATCGTCTGCGGGGCTCCCAACGTCGCCGCCGGCCAGCGCGTGGTGGTGATCCGACCCGGCGAGACGTTGCCGGCGGCCGGGGGCAAGGGGCCACTGAAGATCAAGCCGGCGAAGATCCGCGGCGTCGAGTCGCGCGGCATGATCTGCTCGGAGTCGGAGCTCGGCCTCAGCGAAGAGGCCGACGGCATCCTGGTGTTGCCGAAGGACACGCCGATCGGGGCGCGCTTCGTCGACGTCTGCCAGGTGCAGGACTGGGTGTTCGAGATCGACAACAAGTCGATCAACCACCGGCCGGATCTGTGGGGGCACTACGGCTTCGCGCGCGAGCTGGCGGCGATCTACGGCCGCGAGCTGCGCCCGATCGCGACGGCGCCCGAGCTGCCGGGCGACGGGCGCACGGTCGACGTGGTCATCGAGGACCAGGAGGCATGTCCGCGCTACTGCGGGCTGCTGGTCGACGGCGTCGAGGTCGAGCCGTCGCCCGACGAGCTGCGTTGGTTGCTTTGGGCCGTGGATCAGCGCGCGATCAACCTGCCCGTCGATCTGACCAACTTCGTCATGCTCGACCTGGGGCAGCCGATGCACGCGTTCGACGCCCGCCACGTCGGCGACGGCCCGGTGGTGGTGCGGCGCGCCCGCGCCGGGGAACGCATCACCACGCTCGACGGCCAGCAGCGGGAACTCGCGGCCGACGACCTGTTGGTCTGCGTCGGCGACAAGCCCGAAGCGCTCGCCGGCGTCATGGGCGGTGAGGGCACGATGGTCGCGGTCGGCACCGAGAGCCTCTTCCTCGAGTCGGCGAACTTCCACGCGACCACGATCCGGCGCACGTCGATGCGGCTCGGCCTGCGCACCGACGCCAGCACGCGCTTCGAGAAGGCGCAGGATCCGGCCAACGCCGAGACCGCCGTCTACCACTTCCTGCAGTTGCTGCAGCAGCACTGTCCGAGTGCCCGCGCGGCCGGACCGCTGGTCGATCCGGCGGGTTTCGCCTACGAACCCGAGCCGTTGCGGCTGCGCCGCGATCGTCTGCAGCTCAAGCTCGGTGTGCGGCTGGACGACGAGCAGGTGGCGGCGATCCTGCGCTCGCTGTCGTTCGGCGTCGACGTCGACGACGAGGGCTTCGTGTGTCGGGCGCCGAGCTTCCGTGCCACCAAGGACATCGCGATCGAGGACGACCTGATCGAAGAGGTCGGTCGCATGTATCGCTACGACAACATTCCCGAGCAGCCGTTGGTCGGTTTGGTCGAGCCACCGGCGCGCAACGAGGAACTGTTCTTGGTGCGTCGCATGATCGAAGTCGCGTGCCTCGAACTCGCCTGCCACGAGGTCTACAACTACAGCTTCGTGCCCGACGCGGTGCTGTCGGCATGCGGCGCCGACGGGCAGGGTTACGTGCGGGTCACCAACCCGGTTGCGCCGGAGACCACGCGCATGCGCCGGCACGTGTTGCCGAGCCTGCTGGCGAACCTCGCCGACAACCTGCGGCGGGTACCGGAAGTGCGCCTGTGCGAGACCGGCAAGGGCGTGCACGCGGAGATGAAGGACGAGCACGGTCTGCCGCACGAGGTGCGCGAATTGGCGTTGGTGTTCGCGCGGCGCGACGGCGAGCACCCGTTCGGCGAGCTGCGCGAAGGCATCGGCGGGCTGCTGCGCCGACTCGGCTACCCGGTCGAGTTGCAGCGCGCGTGGAGCGGCAGCGACCAGCCCTGGGTGCACCCGGCGCGCGCGGTCGCGATCGACCGCGACGGCTCGCCGGTCGGATACGTCGCGCACCTGCACCCGGGCGTGGCGCGGGCGTTGTCGCTGCCGTCGCAGGTCGCGATCGCGTGCGTCGACATCCGTGCGTTGCACGCCAACGGCCGCGCCGCGCCGGGATACCGGCCGCTGCCGATCTACCCGGAACTGCCGGTCGACGTCGCACTGCTGGTCGACGAGCAGGTGCAGGTTGCCACCGTCGCGGACTTCCTGCGCCAGACCGGCCGCAAGCTGATTCGCGCGGTCGAGCTGTTCGAGGTCTACCGCAGTGAGCGTCTGCCAGCCGGCAAGAAGAGCCTGAACTTCACCGTCACGCTCGGAGCGGACGACCGCACCCTGACCGACGAAGACGAGAGCCGCTACCTGTCCAAGGTGCGCGACAACTGCGCCAAGATCGGCGCCGAGCTGCGCGGCTGAGTCGGCGCTGTCAGGCGCTCGGGTGCAGCCGCACGAGGTCGAGCACGAAGCGCGCGGTCAGTCCCCACAGCAGCGCGCCGTCGAGCTCGTAGTGCGGGCTCGTCCTTGGCGTGCTGGGCGCGATCGCCGGGCGGCGTTCGTGCCAGCGGGCGGCATCGGCGAGTTCCGCGAGTGGTGCGTAGAGCACCCGCGCGACCTCGTCCGGCTGCGGCACCGGCTCGAACGGGGCAACGCGCGCGACCACGCAGTGCACCTGCATGCCGGAGCTGGAGCCGCGCGGGGGAAGCTCGCCGAGTGGCGTGATGTGGCGCTCTTCGGCGCCTACTTCTTCGCGGCATTCGCGCAGCGCGGTCTCCAGCGGACTCTCGGCGCCATCGCGTTTGCCGCCGGGGAACGCGACCTGGCCCGCGTGGCTGGTCATCGTCTCCGGCCGCAGCACGAACAGCAGATGGTCTTCGCCATCGCGCGCCACGATCGGGCACAAGACCGCCGCCTTCTTCAGGCCCGATGGCTGCCAGTCGCCGGTCGGCCGCAGCGCCCGCAGCAGGTGTCCGTCGAGGTCGCGCACGCGGGCAGGTGATACCCGCTTCGGTCGGCCGGCACCATCGGGCAAGATGCGGGCATGGCGGAGCGCGTGCACGTGCATCTGGTCGACGGCACCTACGAGCTGTTTCGGAGCTACTTCGGGGCGCCGTCGGCGAAGGCACCCGACGGCCGCGAAGTCGGCGCCGTGCGCGGGCTGCTGGCGAGCCTCGGCGGGCTGTTACGCGACGAGTTCACCACGCATGTGGCGGTCGCGTTCGACACCGTGATCGAATCGTTCCGCAACGACCTGTTCGGCGGCTACAAGACCGGCGAAGGCATGCCCGCGGACCTGTGGGCGCAGTTCCCGCTGGCCGAACGTGCGGTCGCCGCCCTCGGTTGCGTGGTGTGGCCGATGGTCGAGTTCGAGGCGGATGACGGGCTGGCCGCCGGCGCCGCCCGGTTCGCGCCCGATCCGCGGGTCGAACGGGTCTTGCTGTGCACGCCCGACAAGGATCTCGCGCAGATGGTCGGCGGCAACGTCGTGCAGTTCGATCGGCGCCGCCGGCAGGTCTACGACGAGGACGGCGTCTACGAGAAGTTCGGGGTCGCGCCGGGATCGATCCCGGACTGGCTGGCGCTGGTCGGCGACGCCCAGGACGGCATCCCGGGGGTGCCGCGCTGGGGGGCGAAATCGTCGGCGACGATGCTGCTGCACTACGGCGAGATCGAGGCGATCCCGGACGACGCCGAGCAGTGGCGCGTCAAGGTGCGCGGTGCTGCGGCGCTCGCCAAGAGCCTCGCCGAACACCGCGCCGAAGCGGATCTCTACAAACGGTTGGCGACGCTGCGCACCGACGTGCCGATCGCGGAGTCGCTCGACGACCTGCGCTGGCTCGGGCCGACCGACGAACTCGAGCCGTTGTGTCGCGAGATCGGGTTCGAACGCTTCCTCGAGAGCCGCTGAGGAACGGCGCGGTCTGGCGCGTCAGCGCACATGCAGCACCGCGACCTTCAGGTAGCGGGTTTCGGGGCACTCGAGGGCGAACGGGTGGTCGGGGCCGGCCGAGCGCAGGTGCAAGACGCGCGCGTCGCGGCGAGCCGCGGCCGCGGCCTCGCGGAGCATGCGCACGAAGCGCTCTTCGCCGAGGCTGCCGGAGCACGAGCAGGTCACGAGCAGGCCCGCACGCGCAAGCTTCTCGAAGCCGAGGCGGTTGAGGTCGGCGTAGCGCGCGAGGCCCTGGTCGAGTTCGTGCTTGTTGGCGATCCACTTGGGCGGATCGAGCACGATCAGGTCGTGGCGGCCGGGCTTGGCCGCGCGCAACAGGTCGAAGGCGTCGCCGTGCTCGCAGGTGAGCGCGAGGTCGTTGTCGCGGGCGTTCTGCCGGGTCTGTGCGACCATCGCCTCGTCGAGGTCGGCGGCGAGCACGCTCCGGGCGCCGCCCTTGGCCGCGTTCAACGCAAAGCCGCCGCTGTTGCAGCACAGGTCGAGCACGTCGCGGCCGCTGGCGAGCGTGCGCACCAGCAAGCGGTTGTCGCGCTGGTCGGCGAAGAAGCCGGTCTTGTGGCCGGCACCGGCCTCGACCGCGTAGCGCAGGCCGTGTTCGCGCACGCTGGTCGCCACCGGGCGGGGACGGGGCAGCTTGTCCATGCCCTCGCGTTCGGCCCATTCGCGGTCCTGTTGCAGCAAGAGGCGGGCGCGTGGAAAGCGCGCCAGCAGTTGCTCGCCGAGGGGTTCGAGCCGCTGCCGCATGCCGAGCGATGCGACCTGGGCGACGATCGCTTCGCCCAGACGGTCGACGATCAGCCCGGGAAAGCCGTCGCCCTCGGCGTGCACCAGGCGGTAGGCGTCGGTGACCTCGGGCAGCCGCAGCACGTCGCGGCGCAGCGCGATCGCCTGGTCGAGGGCCGCGGCGAAGTGCGCGTCGACGTCGTCGATCGCGCGGTCGGCGAACATGCGCAGCGCCAGTTCGGCGCGCGCGTTGTAGAAGCCGACGCCGACCAGGCGGCCTTCGCGGTCGCGCACCTTGCAGGCCGAGCCAGCCGCGATCGGGTGCTGCGGCTTCTGCACCATCTTGCGGTAGAACCACGGATGCCGGCCGGTGGCACGCACCTTCAGTCGCAGCTCCGGCAGCTTGGTGCGAGCGCTCATCGCCCGGTCTTGACCGGCGCCGGCGGGGGCGTCGGCTCGGGACGCGGGTCGGCGGCAATCTTGTCGAGCAGCACCTGCACGGCTTTCTCGAGCTGCGGGTCCCTGCCGTCGAGCAGCGCTCGCACGTCGTTGTCGACTTCGATGTCGGGGTCGACGCCGTGGCCCTCGATGGTCCACTCCGGGCCCGGTTCGGTGTTGCCGAACTCGGGCACGTTGACGCTGCCGCCGTCCATCAGCATGCCGCGGTTGGTGATGCCGATGATGCCGCCCCAACTGCGCTTGCCGATCAGCGGGCCGAGCCCTTCGCGGCGGAACATCGCCGGGAAGATGTCGCCGTCGCTGGCCGAGGTCTCGTTGAGCAGGCAGGCGAGATGGCCGCGGAACAGCCCGCTCGGGTAGGGATCGAAGCCGGTGGTGCGGCCGAAGGTGCACAGCAACAGCTTGCGGTTGAGTCGCCGGAGGATCATCTCGGAAACGTTGCCGCCGCCGTTGTAGCGGTCGTCGATGATCAGGGCCTGCCGGTCGCGCTGAGGGTAGTACTGGCGCACGAACTCGCGGATGCCGGCTGCGCCCATGTCGGGCAGGTGCACGTAGCCGACCTTGCCGTCGCTGAGCGCGAGCGCGCGCGCGCGGTTGTGTTCGACCCACGCCAGGTAGTGCAGGTCGGACTCGTCGCGGATCGGGGTGATGGTGACGCGGCGGGCGCCGTCGGTCGTGGGGCGTCGATTCACCAGCAGCTCGACCGTGCGCTCGCCCTTGTGCCGCAGCAGCCGGTAAGGATTGACGGAGGGCGCCAGCGGCTCGCCGTCGATCGCGAGCAGGTAGTCGCCGTCCGCGAGCCCGACGCCGACGGCGGTGGCGGGCGAACGGTAGGTCGGCGAATCGTTCTGCCCGCGCAGCACCCGCTGGATGCGGTAGTGGCCGCTCTGGGCGTCGAACTCGAACACCGCGCCGGGAAGCGCGACGGATGGCCGTTCGGGTGCGCCGAGGTCGCCGCCGGCGACGTAGGCATGGCCGACGTTCAACTCGGCGATCATCTCGCCGAGCACGAAGTTCAGGTCGCTGCGGTGGCGCACGTGCGCTACCAGCGGCGCGTACTTGTCGCGCAGCGCCTGCCAGTCGTGGCCGTGCATGTTGTCGACGTAGAAGAAGTCGCGATAGCGCCGCCAGACCTCGTGGAAGATCTGCCAATACTCGTCGGCGGGCACCTTGTCGGTCGCGAGGTCGGACAGGTCCAAGGTGTGCTGGTCGTCCTTGCCCTTGATGCCGGCGATGGCCACCTGGAAGGTCGCGCCGGTGCGGATCAACACGTGCTCGCCGTCCGGCGCCAGTGTGTAGCCCGAGACGCCGCTGGCGAGCTGTTCGAGCTTGCTCTCTGCCAGCGAGAAGGCGTGCAGCGTCGTCGGCCGGTCGCTGCCGCGGCCATAGTACGAGCCGCCCGATCGCGCCAGCAGGAGGGCGCCGTCGGCGGCGACCAAGCTCGACCAGTTGTCGAGTTCGACCGGCACCGTTTCGACGCGATCGGCGAGCCCTTCGAAGTCGATGTCGATGGGGCCGTCGAACTGCGGCTGTCGGTCCTCGGTGGGGGCGGCAGCGGGGGCCACGGCCTCGTCGCTCTTCGGCCCGAACAACGGCGGCAGGTCGGACCGCAGTGCCAGCGCGTAGATGCCGTGGGCGCGGTCGACCTGGAAGTCCCATTCGTAGGCCCCGGGCAGGCGCGGCTGGAAACCGCGCAGGCCGCGAAAGAACAGCCGTTCGCCGCGCCGGCCGAAGCTCGGCGCACTGTCGTTGGCGAGCGGCCGCGACACGTCGTGCAACTGCCCGGACGCCAGCGAGTAGACGAACACGTGGCGCACGTCGTGGCTCACCGTCATCGAGAACGCGAGCCAGCCCGAGCACGGCGACCAGCAGTGGTCGTGGATCTGCCCGCGGGCCTCGTCGGCGACGGTCGTCATCGCGCCGTTCTCGACCTCGCAAATGCGCAGCACGCCGTCCTTGTCGCCGAACGCGATGCGCTGGCCGTCGGGGGACCAGCGCGGCTGGTGGAGCAAGACCTCGAGCCCGCTGGTCAACTGGCGTGCGGGTTCGCGCCCGCGATGGTCGACCAGCCAGATCTGCTCTTCGCCACTCTGGTCGCTGACGAACGCGATCGTCGCGCCGTCGGGCGAGAAGGTCGCGTGCTTGTCGTGGACTCCCGGCGAGCGCGTCAGGTTGCGCACCTCGCCGTGTTCGCGCGGCACCGTCAGCACTTCCCCGCGCGCCGCGAACACCGCCCGCCGGCCACCCGGACTGAGCGCGTAGCTTTCGATCAGGGCGTTGGCCGGGACGCGTTGCGGGCGGCCGGTGGGCGTTTCGGCCGGCACCCGGATGGGAATCGCGGTTTCGACCCGGCTGTCGGTGTCGAGCCAGTACAGCTCGCCACCCTTCTCGTAGACGATGCGGTGGTCGTCGGGCCCGCCGGCACTCGGCCAGCGGATGTCCCAGGTGGTGCCGGTGGTCTCCTGATGGATCGCCTTCGATTGCAGGTCGTAGCTCCACAGGTTCAACGTGCCGCTGCGGTCGCTTGCGAACCAGATACGGTCGCCGATCCACATCGGGTCGCGGTCGGTGCGCGGGTGGGCGGTGACGTTCTCGGCGGACCCGGTCGCCGGGTCGAACACGTAGAGGTCCTGTGCCCACCCGCCCTGGTAGCGCTTCCAGGTTCGGAAGTCGCGGAAGAGCGGCGAGTAGACGATGCGTTCGCCGTCGGGAGAGAACGCGCCGGCACCGGCCTGCGGCATCGGCAGCGGCACGGGCAGAGCACCGCGCCGGCGCGCGATCGCCGGCAGCGCGACCGTGTAGAGTCGGCACCCGGTCAGAGTCCACGCTTCGCGCAGGCTGCGGAACAGCACCGCGGTGCCGTCGGGCGTCCAGCCGTAGACCTGGTTGTCGTAACCCCATCGCGGCGGCAGCGGACCGTCCGCCGGATACCAGGTCAGTTGGCGGACCTCACCGCCTTCACTCGGCACGATGCAGACCTGTTCGTCGCCGCCGATCTGCCCGGTGAACGCGATCCAGCGGCCGTCCGGCGAGAACTTCGCGAACAGCTCCTCACCCGGAGTCGACGTCAGCCGGGTGGCGGTGCCGCCGGCGAGCGGCGCGAGCCACAGGTCGCCGCCGTAGGTGAACACGACGCGGTCGCCGTGCACGTCGGGGTAGCGGAGCAGTTTGGTCTGCGCGGGCAGGCACGCGGGCAGCAGCGATGCGAGCGCGATGGCGAGGCGGATACACGGCATACGATGCCCACCTTCCGCCTGTTGCCGGCCGAGCGCAAGAGCGCGGCCGGGCGGCGGCGGACGTTCCCAGCGTGCCGGCGGTCGGGTAGCATTCTCGGTCCCGCGGCCTCCGCCGTGGTGCCCTGCCCGTTCTCCATCCGTGACACCCATGCGAATCCAGACGTTCTCCTCCGTCATCGCCCTGGCCGCCGGCCTGTGCGCGCAATCCAACACCGTGCCGGGTCTCGACGGCCGCCTGACGGTGATCGACAACCTGACCTACTACGGCCGCCGCGGTCCCGCGTATCCGAACGGCGAGATCGGCATGGCGATGCTGAACAC
>DRKG01000320.1 GCA_011051855.1 bacterium
CGATCAGCCACTCGATGACCTCCTGGGTCACGACCAGGTCGTGGCCCTTCTCGGTCATGCGCGCGTTCACCTTGACCAGCTCGTTTTCGACGATGCGCTGCATGTCGTCCTGGGTGAGCTGGTTGAAGATGACGATCTCGTCGAGTCGGTTGATGAACTCCGGCCGGAAGTGGCGCTCGACCTCGCCCATGATCATCTCGCGCATCTTCTCCTGGCCCTGATCCGCGCCCGACTTGCCGAAGCCGAGCCCGGTCGAGTTCTTGATCAGGTTGGCGCCGATGTTGGACGTCATGATCAGGATCACGTTGCGGAAGTCGATGTGCCGGCCGAACGAGTCGGTCAGGCGGCCTTCCTCCATGATCTGCAGCAGCATGTTGAAGATGTCCGGGTGCGCCTTCTCGATCTCGTCGAGCAGCACCACCGAGTACGGCCGGCGGCGGACCTTCTCGGTGAGCTGGCCGCCCTCCTCGTAGCCGACGTAGCCCGGGGGCGCGCCGACCAGCCGCGAGGCGTTGTACTTCTCCATGTACTCGGACATGTCGATCTGGATGATCGCGTCCTCGCTGCCGAACATGAACCGCGCCAGGCACTTGGACAGCCAGGTCTTGCCGACGCCCGAGGGGCCGAGGAACACGAACGAACCCATCGGCCGGTTCGGATCCTTGAGGCCGGCGCGCGAGCGGCGCACCGCCTTGGCGATCGCCTGGATCGCGGTGTTCTGGTTGATGACGTCCTTGCCCAGCTCGTTCTCCATGTTGAGCAGGCGCTCTGCTTCGGCCTGGTCCAGGCGCTGCAGCGGGATGCCGGTCATCTTCGACACGGTCTCGGCGATCACCTCGTCGTCGACCACGCCACCGGATTCGCGCGAGTTCTCGCGCTCGCGCCACTCGCGCTGGATCTCTTCCTTCTTCTTGCTGAGCTTGAAGGCTTGGTCCCGCAGGTCGGCCGCGCGTTCGAAGTCCTGGGCGGCGACCGCCTCTTCCTTCTCCTTGCTCAACCGGGCGATCTCCTGGTCCATCTCGCGCAGGTCCGGCGGCGCCGTCATCGACTTGATGCGCACGCGCGCGCCGGCCTCGTCGATGACGTCGATCGCCTTGTCCGGCAGGAAGCGGCCGGTGATGTAGCGCGTCGAGAAGTCGACCGCGGCCTGGAACGCGCCGTCGGTGTAGGTGACCCGGTGGTGGGCTTCGTACTTGTCGCGCAGGCCCTTCAGGATCTCGATGGTCTGTTCCGGCGACGGCGGTTCGACGTTGACCGTCTGGAAGCGGCGTTCGAGCGCGCCGTCCTTCTCGATGTACTTGCGGTACTCATCGAGCGTGGTCGCGCCGATGCACTGCACCTCGCCGCGCGACAGCGCCGGCTTGAGCACGTTGCTGGCGTCGATGGCGCCCTCGGCACCGCCGGCGCCGACCAGCGTGTGCAGCTCGTCGATGAACAGGATCACGTCCTTGGCGCGGCGCACCTCGGTCATCACCGCTTTGATGCGCTCCTCGAACTGGCCGCGGTACTTGGTGCCGGCGACCATCATCGCGAGGTCGAGCACGACCAAGCGCTTGCGTCGCAGGATCTCGGGCACCGTGCCCTTGACGATGTGCTGTGCCAGCCCTTCGACGATGGCGGTCTTGCCGACGCCGGCTTCGCCGAGCAGCACCGGGTTGTTCTTGGTGCGGCGCGACAGGATCTGGATGACGCGCTCGATCTCCTGATCGCGGCCGATCACGGGGTCGAGCTTGGCGTCGCGTGCCAGCTCGGTCAGGTCGCGCCCGAACGAGTCCAGGGCCGGGGTCTTCGACTTGGAGTTGCCCGACGGCGCACCCGAGCCCGAGCCGCCGCCCGAGCCGCCGCCCGCGGTCTCGGCGCCGTCACCCTCGTCTTCGCCGTTCTCGGACGCGCCGAGGAACTCGAGCACTTCCTCGCGCACCTCGTCGAGCTTGACGCCGAGGTTCATCAGCACCTGGGCGGCGATGCCTTCGTTCTCGCGGATCAGGCCGAGCAGCAGGTGTTCGGTCCCGATGTAGTTGTGGCTGAGCTGCGAGGCTTCCTCGAGCGACAGTTCGAGCACCTTCTTGGCCCGCGGCGTGAACGGTAGCTGGCCCATGGTGACCATCGAGGGGCCGGTCTTGACGATCTTCTCGACCTCGTGCCGGATCTTCTCCAGGTCGATGCTCATGTTCTTCAGAACGTTCGCGGCGACCCCGCTCCCCTCCTGAACGAGGCCGAGCAGGATGTGCTCGGTCCCGATGTACTCGTGGTTGAACTTCATCGCCTCCTGGCGGGCGAAGCTCATGACCTTCTTGGCGCGGTCGGTGAAGCGATCAAACATGCGGTAAACCTCGGTGCCTTCTGCTGTACCGATCCTCTGATCGGATGCCAGACGATATAGGATGAACTCGGATTGGAACTCCAGCCCATAAACGCCCGAGGAGGCGTTCGCAGTGGGGGTTTTCCACCGTCCGGGGTCGATTCCCGCGCCGGTCGTGCGAGCGAGGGCGGGCGCCGCCCGGCCTACGGCGCGCAGCCGAGCAACTCGCGCAGCAACTGGGCGCGGCGTTGGTCGCGCTCTTCGGGGCTGAGCACCTGGCGGGTGTAGCGCTGCAGGTGGGCGGGCTGCGACAGCAGCAGCGCGCGGTTGATCGCGTCGGCATCGAAGCCGTCGACCAGTCCGGTGTGCACGCCGAAGCGCAGGGCCGACAGGCACCCGAGCGCTTCCTCGCTGGTCAGGATTTGGGCGCGTTCGAGCGTTCCCAGGGCGCGGTGCACGCGGTCGAGGGTGCGCACGCGCGCCTTGGCGCGCAGCAGCGCATCGCGTACGTCGCGTTCCCACTGCACGATTCGGCTGACCGCGAGCATCACGTCTTCGCGGATCTGGGTCTCGTCGCGCCCGAGCGTGATCTGGTTGGACACTTGGTAGAAGTCGCCGAGCGCCCGGCTGCCTTCGCCGTAGAGACCGCGCACCGCGAGGTGGATCTTTTGCGCGACGTTGGTCGCCTTGTCGATCTCCTCGGCCCACACCAGTCCCGGCAGGTGCAGCATCACCGACAGGCGGAGGCCGGTGCCGGTGTTGGTCGGGCACGACGTCAGGAAGCCGAACTCCTCCGACCACGCCATCGGCAGGCGCTGCATCAGCGCGTCGTCGAGTTGCTCGATGCGTCGCCAGACGTCGTCCGGTTGCAGGCCCGAGCCGAACACCTGCACGCGCAGGTGGTCCTCCTCGTTGATCATGATCGCGACCGCTTCGTCGGCGTCGACGGCGACGCCGGTGTGCCGTTGGCTCGCCGCCAGTTCGCGACTGATCAGGTGGCGCTCGACCAGCATCGAGCGTTCGAGGTCCTCGATCGGTTCGAGGTCGAGCACGTGCAGCCTCTCGGGCAGGCCCTGCTGCTGCATGCGTTCGACGATGTAGCCGTAGAGCCGCTCGGACTCGTCCTCGTTCAGCCGCGGCGAGAACGGAAAGCCCTGCAGGTTGCGCGCCAGGCGCGCCCGTGTGCAGATCGCGATGTCGCTCTCGGGACCGGTGCCCGCGAGCCACGCCCCCGGTTGGAAGTTCGGCGTGCCGCCGCCGTCGCTGCGTCGTTGCCTGCTCATACGTCGGTGCTCTCGCCGCGTTCGGCCCGGCGCAGTTCGTCGCGCAACCGCGCCGCCTCTTCGTAGCGCTCGCCGCGCACGGCGTCTTCGAGCTGTTGGCGCAGGTCGGACAGCGACGGGCCTGCGCACGGCTCGGCGGTGTCGTCGCTGGTGCTCGGCAGGCGTCCGTTGTGCGTCTGCGACTCGTGGATGCGCTGCAGCAGCGGCATCAGATCGGCGCGGAAGGCCTCGTAGCAGCGCGGGCAGCCGAGTCGCCCCTTCTGGCGGAAGTCGCTCGGCGTCATGCCGCAGCCGGGGCAGCACTCGACCGGTGGCTGGCCGGTGCCCGGGCGCGCGGCCGTCTCCTGGAGGCCGCCGAGCAGGTCTTCGAGCACCTCGGTCGAGAACTTCGGTGGTTTCGGCGGTGCGACGCCGAGCTGCTCGGCGCAGGCCGCGCACACGTGTTGCGAACCGGTCACGGAGCCTTCCGTCAGGTCCATGACCACGATCGTCGCGATCGCCTTCTGGCATGCGGTGCAGTACTGCATGTGTCGTCGACTGTACCGCGACGACGGGTTTCGCACACGCCCGCGCCTCCGTTCGTCGACGGTTCGGTTCGGGCGGGGCTACCCGACCTATGCATGAAGCAGCGCCCCCGGCACGCACCATCCACGCCCATGCGGCAGAAGAGCGGCCGCCTGCGGCGTCCGTTCGCTTCGCGAACTCCTTGGCAGAATGCTCGGCGTGGCCACGGCCACGCCTGCGCTTCTGCAGTCGCCTTCCTTGCCTGGACGCGGATTGCGCGCACCGGGGGCGCCGCTTCATGCATAGATCGGGCTGGCCCGTTCCATGCATGAACCGGCACCCCCGGCAC
>DRKG01000321.1 GCA_011051855.1 bacterium
CCTCGGCGTCGCGCGGGCTCAGCGCCCCGCCGCGCCGCGGATTGCGCCCGAGCGCGCGGCCGTCGCTCGGGCTCGGGGTGCGGATCTCCGCCGGCAGGTCGTCTTCGTCGATCCAGTCCCCGTCGGCGGTCACGAACGCGTGTTCGATCGCGTTGCGCAGTTCGCGCACGTTGCCTGGCCAGGGGTGATCGAGCAGGCGCCGCAGCGCGGCCTGCGAAGCGCCCCGCAAGCCGCGGTCGGTGGCTTCGTTCTGCTGGCGCACGAACCAGTCGACCAAGAGCGGCACGTCGCCGAGGCGGTCGCGCAGGGGTGGCATGGCGATCTCGTAGACGCGGATACGGTAGTAGAAGTCCTCGCGCATCGCGCCGTCGTCGAGCAGTTGGCGCAGGTTGCGGTTGGTGGCGGTGACCAGGCGCAGGTCGACGGCGTGGCTGCTCTCGTCACCGATGCGGCGCACCTCGCGCTCCTGCAGCACGCGCAGTAGCTTGACCTGCATCAGTGGGCTGAGGTCGCCGATCTCGTCGAGGAACAGCGTGCCGGAGGCGGCAGATTCGATCAGGCCGGCGCGATCGCGCACCGCGCCGGTAAACGCTCCCTGGACGTGGCCGAACAGTTCGGCTTCGAGCATCGACTCGGGCAAGGCGGCGCAGTTGACCGCAACGAACGGGCGTTCTCGCCGCGCGCTGAGGTCGTGCACGGCGCGGGCGACCAGCTCCTTGCCGGTGCCGGACTCTCCCTGGATCAACACGGTCACGTCGCTGTGCGCGGCGAGTCGCACCCGTCGTGCGACCTCGAGCATCGGCTCGCTGTTGCCGATCAGGCCGGGGATCGCGTCGCGCGCCGTTGGCGCCGTCGTCGTCGGCGGCGCCGGCCGGTGCAGCTCGCGGAACGCGCCGACCGCGCCGATCACGTTGCCGTCGTCGTCGCGCACGAGGCGCGCCGAACCGCGCACGGCGACGGTTCGCTCGCCGCGTGCGCGCAGCTTGCCTTCGAAGCGGTGGCGCGGCTCGCTGTGCTCGGTCAGCCACTTCGTCAGCACTTGCAGGCACGGGGTGCCGGTGTCGAACGCCGCCAACGGGCGGCCGATGACGGCGTCGCGGCGGAAGCCGGTGATGCGCGTCGCTTCCTGGTTCCAGGCGGTGATGTAGCCGCGTGCATCGACCGAGAACAGCGCGTGTTCGAGGTCTTCGAGCAGGCCGTCGAGGAGCCTCGGGTTGCGTTCGAAGTCGAGCGGCATGGGCGGCGGGGCGCGAGCGTAGCACCCGTGCCCGGGCGCGCCCACCGGGTGGCCGATTGGCGGCCACTTTGCGGCTACTTGGCGGGTGCCGCCAGTGCGCTGAGGTCGATCCGCTGGATCGGTTCGCTCTGCAGCAGGTGGTCCATGCCGGCTTCGGCGAGCCACTCGTAGACCAGGCTCATCGGCGTGCACAGGCCCATGTGCGGCACCACGATCGGCTGGCCCTTGCCGTGGGTGTAGATCTTCGAGAACACGCCGATCAACTGGTGGGTGTCGCAGCGGTAGATGCCGCCGCCCGAGTTGCCGAAGTAGGTCGGTGCGTTGATCATCCAGTAGTTGGTACCGTTGAGCACGTTCTTCAGCGAGCTGACCTCGCCCTTGGACGGCACCGGATCGTTGCCGAGCGGACAGCCGACGGCACACACCGGATCCCACACGCGCACCTGGCTGCATTCGTCGCGCGGCAGCACGTTGGCGACGTTGGGCAGCACACGATCGGTGTCGAGGCGCACCAGCGCGGCGTCGATCTTCGGCGCGCTGGCGACCATGCGGCCCTTCACGATCAGTCGTTCGCCCGGCAGGTAGACGGTGACGTCGAAGCCGGCCTTCCGGGCGCGCGGCGTGTCGGCGAGGATGTTGCGGACCACGTGGTAGGCGGTCAGCACGTAGCTCTCGACGCGGTTGCCGTTCTTCCGGTTCTTGCCGGAGAACACGATCGTGCCCGAGCCGACGGTGTCGTCGCCGTTGAGCTGCACGGTCGGCAGCAGCATGCTCTCGGTGAGTTCGAGCTTGTCCTGGTAGATGGTGCTGGCGAGCGTCGCGATCTGCCCCTGCGTCTCGGAGATGCGCATGGCCGCGTTGCGCTCCTTGGTGCGCACTTCACTGATGTAGGCGTCGACCAGCGCCTTGGTGCGCGCGAAGTCGCTCGACATCTGGCTGCGGAAGGTTTCGACGTCGCGGCGCGCGCGCTCGAGTTCGTCGGCAATCACCTTGGCCTGATCGCTGCCGGCGGCCGCGATCTGCAGTTGCCGTTCGAGCGACTGCATGCGGTCTTCGGTGTGGGCGAGGATCTGCTGGCGCAGCGCCTCGAGTTCTTCGTTGTCGCCCTGCTGCTGGGCGACCGCCGCTTCGAGCTTCTGCTCGAGCGCGCTGACGTCGGCCTGCTGCACCTCGAGGCGTGCGATCTGGTGATGGAACGAGACCATCACCACCAACGCCGCGAGGCCACAGAACACCTCTACAAGAGTGCGCTTCATCCCGGTTGCTTTCCCCTGTTGTTTCGGCAGAAAACCCTGCCGGGCAGTAGCTTCGGAACGCTCGGCAAAGTGGCTGAAGGGTTTTTCAACGGTCGCCGACTGGGGATGCGAGGGGCCGATGGCACCGCCGTCTGCGCGCGGCGGAGCGCGCGTTTTCCGGCTGCGGGTGGCGAACAAATGGGCAGTCGGCGGCGGGTTGTCGGGAAGTTCGGCAGCGTGCGTGCGCCGGCGTGCGAGTCTGTGCCGGTGACTGCGGTGGGTCTATGCTGGCCGCTCCTCTCGCTGCCCCGCACCGCCCAGACCCCCTCCGCATGTCCAGGATCTTCCCCGTCGCAACGACCCTGCTCTCCGTGGCCGCCCTCGGCGTCGCCGGCTTCGCCTACTACCAGGCGTGGCTCAACCAGCCGCTCGAAGAAGCAGACGAGCCGGCCGCGGTCGAGATCGGTGATGTCGCCGGCGTCGCGGCGGCGCCCGGGGAGCTCGCGCTCGAACTGCGTGCGCAGGACGAGGGCGGCAATACGCAGATGCTGTGGCGTTGCGGCAAGGTGCTCGCCGGTGTGCGGCACGACTACGTCGGGGCGTGGACGCGTCTGACCGGCCGTGTGTTGGTCGACCCGCAGAGCCGCACGCTGCGCGCCGGTGAACTGCACGTGGTGGTGAACGCGATGCGTGGCCACGGCGAGCATCCGGCGCCGAACGCGATGATCAACACTGTGCGGGCCAACCAATGGTTCGCACCCGAGCACCCGATGGCGGTGCTGAAGACGCGGCGCGTGCGGCCGCGCAAGGATGGCGAGCAGGCGCCGTTCGCGGCGGCGGTTGACGGCTGGACCCACGCCCTCGACGCGACGCTGCTCCTGAACGGCATCGAGCGCGAACTGACCGTGTTTGCGCGCATCGAGGTCGGCGAACGGAGCCTCGCGCTCGACGCGACGTTCCCGGTTTCTCGGCGGGAGTTCGAGGTCCACAAGCGACAGGGATTCGAGCCGCCGGCCGACGTCGACGACCAAGTGCTCGTCGACGTGCGCATCCGCGCTACACCGGATCCGTTGGCGGTGATCGCCGAACTCCATCGCGAACTCGTGGCGCAGCAGGCCAGGAGCGGTGTGTTGGCGCAGCAGGTCGAGACCCTGGCCGGCCGCCTCGACCGCGTCGAGAACGACCAAGCCGAACTGCAGCGGCAGTTGGAGGCGGCGCGCGCCGAAGTAGCGGCGGCTGGCGGGGCTGCGGGCGCGGCGCCGACCGAGTTGCCGGCGCGCTTCACCGATCACGTCGACTACCGCAATGAACGCGGCGACGAGCACATCGATGACCTCGGCTACCAAGTGCCGTTCGAGATGGTGCTGATTTCGGGCGATCCGGCGAAGGGCATCAAGCCGTTCTATCTGCAGACCACCGAAGTCACCTGGAAGATGTTCCGCGCGTGGTCCTACTGCACCGACATCAAGGACCCGAGTTACGCGGCCAAGCTCAAGGACGAACTGTTGCGACCGACACCGTGTTACGAGGACG
>DRKG01000322.1 GCA_011051855.1 bacterium
GAACGTCACGGCCTGCGAATCGTCCGCCGCGCGCGCCTGAGCATAGTGGTGCAGTTCGCCGCGACCACCGGCGAGGGCGGCGACCAGCGTGATCGCCGGCGCCGAACAGACGCGATCGGGATTGCCGCCGCGCGCGACGGCCCGGTGGAACGCACCCGGCTCTGCCCGTTCGAGCAGACCGAGCCGCTTGCGTTCGTCCTCGGCGAGAGCGCGCAGGCGGGCATCGTCGAGCGGCTGCGCGTCGCCGAAGAACGGCCCGACGTGGGCGAGGTCGGCGCCGGCGATGTAACGCACCGTGCCGCCGGCCGTCGCTTCCGCCTTCCGGAACGCCGCCAGCACGTCGCGCAACCACGGTTCGCGCAGCGGGTCGCCGTCGAGAGAGGGCAAGTGGCCGCACAGGAAGCCGGCGACGCGGAAGTCACGATCGCCGAAGTGTCGCTGGTGCACGTGTTGCAGCCACAGCACCTGGAACTCCAGGCTGTGCTCGTCGCGGTGGATCAGCACGTCCTGAGGAACCGGCCGGCCGATGTGGGCGTGCACGGCGTCGACGAATGCGCGATCGGTCGCGGTCGTGCCCAGTGGCGTCCGCCAATCGAGCTCGAGCCCGGTCAGCGGCCGCGCTGCACCGGCGTGGGCGGTGCCGAATACGACGTAGAGATCCGCCGGGCCGGCGGCGATCAGCTCGCGATAGGCCGCGGCATAGCCCTCGGCTCCCCGGGCGAGGTCGATGTGCGGCGCGATCAGGCCGCGTTGCGCGCGCGTCGCCGGGGCCCGATCGCCCAGCAGCGCGTCGAGTGCCCGGCGCAGCTCGTCCGGATCGCGCGGGTAGCCGTCGGAGCCGGCATGACTCGCCGGCCGCACGCCTCCGGCCAGAAACTTGTCGGCGCACTGCGCCACCGCGGCATCGAAGCGCGGTCCGACCAGCAACAGACGTTCGTCGAGCTGCCGGACCAGGTCGCGCACGTCATCGAGCGACAACCCGTCGGCGTAGTGCGCCTGCGCCTCTCTGTGGATCTCCTCGATCGTCAGCTCACCGGTGCAGCGCCCCGCGATCGGCACAGCCGCATCCGGCAGAAACGTCGGCTCGCTGACGCGCAAGCGATCCACCAGCACGACGCCGGGCCCCGGTGGCCCATCGATTCGCTGCACTTCGAGCGCGCGCATGGCGGGGCGTTCGTCGACCATGAAGGCATCATAGCTTGCCCAACCGCGGCACCGCCGCCGACAATCGCCGCGTGCGCATCGACGCCCACCAGCACTTCTGGCACTACCGACCAGCCGATCTCCCGTGGATCGACGCGCACATGCACCGCATCGCGCGCGATTTTCTGCCGGCGGACCTGCGGCCATCGCTCGCCGCCTGCGGCATCGACGGCTGCATCGCGGTGCAGGCGCGCAGCTCCCTCGCCGAGACCCGATTCCTGCTCGACCTGGCCGCGGAACACGACTTCGTTCGCGCGGTGGTCGGCTGGCTCGATCTTTTCGCCGACGACGTCGACGACACGCTCGCCGAGTTGGCCAGGGAACCTCGCTTGCGCGGCGTGCGCCACATCGTGCAGGACGAACCGGACGACCAGTTCCTGTTGCGCAACGACTTCCAACGCGGTGTCGCCCGGCTCGGCGCACACGGCCTGGTCTACGACATCCTGATCTACCCGCGACAGCTCGACGCGGCGGTGTCGTTCGTCGCGGCCCTACCCGACCAGCCGTTCGTGCTCGACCACATGGCCAAACCCGACATCGCGAACGCGCGCACCGACGACTGGTTGCTCGGCTTCGAAGGACTGGCGCAGTTCGAAACGGTCGCCTGCAAGATCAGCGGGATGGTCACCGAAGCGGATTGGCACGCTTGGCAGCCGCATGATTTCCGCCTCTATCTCGACAAGGCGCTGGACGCGTTTGGCATCGACCGGCTGCTATTCGGCTCGGATTGGCCGGTCTGCCTGCTGGCCGCCGACGAGTATCGCGACGTATACGGGCTGGTCTGGGACTGGGCCGCACAGCTCACCGATACCGAACGCGGCAAACTGTTCGGCGACAACGCCGCCCGCATCTACGGAATCCCATGAGCACTACTTACTTCGTCACCGGCGCGCTCGGTTGCATCGGCGCCTGGGTCGTCAAGCACCTGGTCGACCGCGGCGATACGCCAGTGGTGTTCGACGTCGGCGGCGATCCGCGCCGCATCGGGGACCTGCTCGACGAGGACGCGTTCCAGCGCGTGCGCTTCGCCACCGGCGACATCACCGATTTCGACGCGGTGAAGCGCGCGGTCCGGGATGCCGCCCCGCGGGCGATCATCCACCTGGCCGGCCTGCAGGTGCCGTTCTGCAAAGCCGACCCGGCGCTCGGCGCGCAGGTCAACGTGCTCGGCACGATCCACGTGTTCGAGGCGGCACTGGCGGCGAGCGTCGAGCGCGTCGTCTACGCCAGCAGCGCCGCGGTGTACGGGCCCGGCGAGGACGGCGCCCCCGCCCCCGACGAGCACGCCGCCACCGACCCCACCACGCACTACGGCGTCTTCAAGCGCTGCAATGAGGGATCGGCGCGCATCTACTACCAGGACCACGGCCTCGATTCGGTCGGCCTGCGACCGCTGACCGTCTACGGCGTCGGGCGCGACCAGGGACTCACGTCCGGCCCGACCAGCGCAATGAAAGCCGCCGTCGTCGGCCGGCCCTATCAGATCGCGTTCACCGGTTCGACCGACTTTGTCTACGTCGCCGATACCGCGGCGTGGTTCGTGCGCTGCGCCGACGGCGGGCCCGCGGGCGCGAACGTCTACAACGTGCACGGCGACACGGTGCCGGTCGACGACATCATCCGCACTATCGAGCAACTGCACCCGGCGGCCGCAGGCACGATCACCGCGAACGGCGACCCACTCGCAATCGCACCGCAGATCGATGGCCGCCGTATCCATATCGACTACCCGGATCTGCCGCACACATCCTTGCGCGACGGGATCGGTGAAACGCTGCGGCGCTTCCGCGAACTGAAGGGGAAAGGTCGACTCGATACGCGCGATCTACCGAACGAAGGCCGGCAGCCTCGATGATCATCGCCTCGCCGCAGAGGCGCGCTTTCCGCCATGACATCGCCGCTCCCGCGCCCCGGCATGCACCGCCGGCCGCCGCTGATACATGTGTTATGATACGGGAGCCATCCATCGCCATCTCGCCGTCATGCGCACCTCTCGCCTTCGCCACCTCGGACCAGCCGTCGCACTCGCGCTCACGCTCGCCCTGCCTGCCCCTTCCCAGACCTGGACCAGCGTTCCCCTCCCACCCGGCGTCAGCCAGGTCGGCGGCGGCGGCTCATCGATCCAGCCCGCCGGCCTCGACCGGCCCCTCGCCACCACCAACTTCGGCGCCAACCTGTGGACGCGGACGCCACCGACCGCGACCGCCTACGGCAGCAGTTGCAACGGACTCGGCGCGCTGCGGGTCACCAGCCCGCCGGTTCTCGGAACCACGTTCGAAGCGACGGCGAACAGCATGCCGCCGCAAGCGTTCGTGTTCGCGGTTACCGGTTTCTCGCCGACCTCGCTGCCGCTGGCCACGGTGCTGCCGGTCGGCGTGCCCGGGTGCGACCTGCTGGTCACAGCCGACTTGGTCGATGTCGTATTGCCAATCGCTGGCGCCGCAGTATCCCAATTGCCGTTGCCGGGCACGCCGAGCGTGCTGGGACTAGCCCGGTCTATGCATGAAGCAGCGCCCCCGGTGCGTGCAATCCGCGTCCAGGCAAGGAAGGCGACTGCAGAAGCGCAGGCGTGGCCGTGGCCACGCCGAGCATTCTGCCAAGGAGTTCGCGGAGCGAACGGACGCTGCAGGCGGCCGCTCTTCTGCCGC
>DRKG01000323.1 GCA_011051855.1 bacterium
GACGTGCGAGCCGACGAACTCGACGCGCTGGTGATGCCCGGCGGTTTCGGGGCGGCCAAGAACCTCAGCGACTTCGCCCTGAAGGGGCCGGAGGCGACGGTGCACCAGGACCTCGCCCGGCTGTTGCGCGACGTGCACGCGCAGAGAAAGCCGATCGGCGCCATCTGCATCGCACCCGCTGTGGTCGCGTGCGCACTCGGCGGCAGCGCGAAACCGCGGTTGACGATCGGCGACGACCGGGCGACGGCGGCTGCGCTGACTGCGATGGGCGCGGAGCACGAGGACAGCCCCGTCGATCGGCCGGTCGTGGACGAACGCAACCGGATCGTCAGCGTCGCCGCGTTCATGTACGAGGCGCGGTTGAAGGACATCGCGGCCGGCATCGACGCGCTGGTTGCGGCGATCGCGGCGATGGTCGCCGAGGGGGGGCGATGATGGCGAAGAAGGCGAGGAAGGCGACCAAGGCACGGCCCCTCGCGGGGCGGTGTTGCCTCGTGACCGGTGGTGGCAGTGGTATCGGTGCCGGCATCGCCCGCTGCCTGGGCGACGCCGGCGCGACGGTAGCGGTGCTCGGGCGGCGGCGCGCGAAGCTGTCGGCCACGGTCAAGGATCTGCAACAACGCAAGGTGCCCGCGTTCGCGGTGGTCGGTGACGTCACCGACGAAGCCGGGATCCGGCGGGCGGTGGCGCGCGCCCACAAGGCGATGGGCGGCCTCGACGTGCTGGTCAACAACGCCGGTATCGGCGGCCCCAACGCTTGCGCGCTGCCGGGTCCCGACCGCTGGCACGAAGTCGTGCGCGCGAACCTCGACGGCGTCTACTACACCTCGCGCGCGGCGTTGCCGTTCTTGTCCGACGGCGGGCGGGTAGTCAACATCAGCTCGGTGCTCGGGCGCTTCGGTGTGCCGGGCTACACCGCCTATTGCGCGAGCAAGCACGGCGTCATCGGTTTCACCAAGGCCCTGGCCCTCGAACTGGCGCCGCGGCGCATCACGGTGAACGCCATCTGCCCCGGTTGGGTCGACACCGACATGGCGACGGCCGGGTTGCAGGCGATGGCGGACGGGCTGTCGTTGTCGTTCGACGAGGCCAAGGCCCAGGCGATGGCCGCCGTCCCGCTCGGGCGCATCCTCGAACCCGACGAGATCGGCGCGCTGGCGACGTGGCTCGCGTCGCCAGTGGCATCGGGCATGACCGGCCAGGCGATCAGCCACTGCGGCGGCCAGGTCATGTGGTGAACCGGGCTGCGGCCCGATCCGGGACGCGGCCAGTGGTTGCCGTGGCATCGCCGTTTGGCGTCGACGGCCAGTGGCTCGACCGAAAGACGGATGCGGTGTGGGGTAGGCTCGCATACCGGAGCTCCGCTGCGGTCCCTACTTATGCGTTCTGCCTCCATTCTGTCCCTGGCCTTGCTCGCGGCGCTCACCGGCTGCGCAGGGCCGAGTTCTTTCCGCGAGTTGCGCGGTGAGCGGCTCGATCGGGTCCATTCGCCACGCCTGCCCGAGGTCGTGTTGCTCGAGGTGATCGCCAACGCCCCGGCCGTGCAGGGCGAGCCGGCCGGGGAAGTTCCTCAGGATCGGCACATCGACCAGCGACTGCCGGTGGCGGTCGACCGCGGGCCGAAGCCGATCCGCGAACGTTGGCAGCCGCTCGCGATCGGCGTGCGCGCCGGCGTCGGCGACGTGATGGTGCGTGCCGCCGGCACCGGCTTGAACGATCGTTCGGGCGCGTCGTTCGTCGAGACGCGCCTGGACACCGGCCCCGGCGCCGGGCTCGAGGCGGGCTGGTGGGATGGCGACGGGGATCTGTTCGCCGGGCGTTTCCTCAACGACGGCGTCGAGCCCAAACGCGCGAATGCGCGCCTGGGCGGTGCGTCGCTGTTCCCGCACGTGCGCCTCGACGCGGCCCTCGGCGACGCGGCCGTGCCGGTGCGGGTCGGCTTGTCGGCGGACTGGCAGCGTCTCGATCACCAGGCTGCGCGCGTCAAGCGGGAATGGCTCGCGTTCGGGCCGCGCGTGGTCGCCGAACCGGCGTGGACCGTGCACGCGGACGGGAGCGCGAACGTGCAGGTGTTCACCCTCGTCGGCGGGGACCTCGGGCCGACGTGGTTCTCCGAGGAATACCGCAACGGCGATGGCCACGACTCGACCTGGCGGTTCAGCGGCGAGGTCGGCGCCGGCGTGCGCGCGGCATTCGGCGCCTGGCAGGCGGAAGTCGGCTACCGCCTGCGGCATTCGTGGGTCGGTGGGACCGACACGTCGTTGTTCGGCTCGGCCGACAGCACCGAACTGCAGCAGCAGCAGGTGTTCCTCGGCTTCCGCCGGACCTTCTAACCGTACGGAACCAGGTACAGAAACCAACCTGGCCAGGAGAAATGCCGGGGCGTGATGCCCGGCGAGGTTGTTGTTTGTACCGGGTTCGGTACTGCTACGGGGTCTGGGTGATCAGGTTGATGCTGCGGTTCGACGTCACGAACGCGGTGAACGCGGCGTCGACCGTGAACACTTGGCTGTAGTAGCGCACGCCGATCGCCGACGGCACGCTCGGCGCCGCGAACGAGTAGAAGGAGTTGCCGGAGGCGTCGGTGGTGCCACCGGCGACCGCGTAGTTGCCGCCGACGTAGACGATCGGGAAGCCGGGCACGTAGGTCGGGCCGATCGCGTCGCCGATGATCAGCAGGTACGGCCGGGAGTTGCCCGGCGTGGTCACCTGCACGTTCATCTGGCCGAGCTGCACCACCTGTTCGGGCGTGAAGCGTAGCTCCGCGTCGACGGTCGGCACCACCGTCTCGCCGAGCTCGACGTCGTCGATCGCCCAGCCGCCGAGGTTCAGGCCGGCGTCCGTTTCCAGGCGCCACTCGATCTGCACGTTCGGGTTGTTGTCGGCCATCGGGATCGCGTAGTCCATCTGCTGCCAGGAGGTGTCGATGGTGTGGCCGTTCGCCTGGTTCTGCCAGACGATCTGCCCGTTCACCAGAAGCGTCGCCTGGTCGTAGATGCCTTCCTCGACCGTCAGCCACCGCTTGAAGCGCAGGCGCACACCGGTGCGGCCGGTGCAGTCGATGGGCGGCGAACGCAGGTAGTTGTAGACGTTGGGCTGGTATTGGCCGTTGTAGTTGCCGATGCCGAGGTCGTTGCCGTAGCAGTTGCTGCCGCCGGCGGCGGACGACGGGTCGGTCCAGGAGACGCCGAAGCTGGAACCGGACTTGCCGGTAGGTGCTCCGAGTTGCCAGTCGTCTTGGGTCGCGACCTGCGCGTGCGTCCAGCCGCTGGCGCCGCTCTCGAAGTCCTCCGCGTAGAAGCCGGCGAACGTGCCTCCGGTCAGCGTGTAGGTGTAGAACCCGGTCTCCGGTAGCCGCACGGTGGTGCCGCTGCTGTGCACGGCCTCGATGCGGTAGCTGATCGAGCCGGATTCGATGCCGGGCAACATCGCCAGGAACTGGTCCGGCACGCCGGTCGGGTGCATGTTGCGGTTGTACTGCGTCGAGCCGTCGTCGACGACGATGCGCAGTTGGCTGATCGAGCCGGTGGTCGGCTGGGCGGTGCAGATCACCTCCCGCGGCACCAATCGCTGGTTGGTGTCGCCGAGCGGGGCGTGGGTCAGCGAGACCAGCTGCACCTGCGGGTAGGGGATGCCCTTCTGGATCGAAGCCGACTCGAGCTCCGCGTAGTGCGGGGTGCCGTTCATCAGGTTGCCGTCGTCGTCGTCGGCCAGGAACACCTCGAGCACGGCGCCTTCACGGGTAGTGGCGTCGGCGACGATCGAGCCGATGACGAGGTCGTTCGACAGGGCGATCGCCGCGGCGGAGCCCAGCGACGCGCGCAGCGCCTCGCGGAAGCGCCACGCCCAGCCCATCCAGACCTGCCCGGCGCCGTGCGGCGAGCTCGACGAGTACGGCCACGTGTAGGAGTTGTTGCCGTTGCGGATGCCGACGCCCGGCGTCGAGAAGCCGCTGCCGAGGATCGGGCTGTCGACCAAGTAGAGGCCGATGATGTCTCCCCAGCCCTCGCTCAGGCCCTCGGCGTTGCTGTTGGCGATGCCGCCGTAGCGCTCGTCGAGGCCGTGGCCCCATTCGTGCGAGATCACCGTCGAGAACGCGGTGTTCGCGCAGCCGCCGCCGGCTTGGTAGAAGTTGATCGAGTTGCCGGTGTAGTAGGCGTTGCAGCTACTCGAGATGTTGACGTCGACGGCGATGTTGCTCGCGGTGTTGAGTTGCGACGTGTTGCCCAGGATCGAACGCGCCCACACGTTGGTGCGGTCGACCCAGTAGGCGGCGGTGGTGTGTGCGGCCTGGCTGGTGCTGGCGTTCGCGGCCAGCAGTTGCAGGGTCGCGTTGACGCCCGGCTGCACGGTGACGCTTCCCGATGGCGCGCTGGGCCCCTGGATCGTCTGGTAGTGGGTGCCGTCGAGGCCGTTGATCGAGATCGTCACCGGCGAGCTGATGTCGATGGTGAACTGCCCGTTCTGGTCGGTCGTGCGGCTGCCGATGCCGGGCACATTGACGACCAGGTTGGGCAGCGGCACGTTCTGCAGTGCGCTGTAGGCGTCGTTGCCGGTGCGCGTCCACGCCATCACCGTCACCGTCGTCAGCGTCGGCATCGCCGGGTTGCCGGCTTCTTCCGTCAGAGTCACGCTCGGTGCCGCGGGGGTGGCCGCCGCCGTCGCGGCCGCGACCTTCGGCTTGCAGCCGCCGAAACAGTTGTGCTTGTCGCTCTGGAAGTGCAGCAGGCGGCCGGTCTGGGCGTCGACGTAGTAGCGACCGTAGCGGCCATCGTTGGCCGGGGTCACCTCGTGCACCGCGACCTCCCACGCCAAGTAGAACGGCGCCAGTCGATCGCTTGCGATGTCCCCCCAGATCACCAGGCGCGGTGCCGGCGCGTCGCCGGTCGGCTCCCCGCCGAGGTCGGCCCACGCGACTCCCTGCGCGACCTGTTCGCCGATCGCCGGCACGGTGTTGAAGTTCGCCGGGATCGGCCAGGCGCGGCTGCCCAGCATGGCGACCGTGCCGTTCATGTTGATGCGCACGTCGACGCGGCCCTCGATCGCCGGCACGCCGTGGAACGACTGGTCGAACGTGAACGACCAGCACCTGCCCATACGGGCGCCGATCACCTCGGTGAACGACGACGTGCCGAGGCCGAGCAGGTCGGCATGTTCGGCGAGCACCCGGTTGGCGTGCGCGCGGGCCGCCTCCAGGGTGTTCTCGTTCCAGTCGGCGATCCGCAGGCCGGTGCCGTAGATCGTGCCCGGAGTGCCGGTGGCGGGGTGCCACTTGACGACCCACTGGCCGCCGGCGTCACGCTGGAACTGCTTCAGCGCCGTCTTGGATGCCAGCGGCACCGGTTGGGACGGTTCTTGGGCCGGGAGGAGAGAAGGTACGGCGAGCCACAGGCTCGCGAGTGCGAGTTTGCGCATAGAGAAACCAGGGACCTTGGGGCGGGCTCTGGGGCCGGGCTCCGGGGAGCCGGCCGTGGTGGGTTCGCCGGAGGGGCAGGGGCCCGACGAGAGGAGGCAGGGGACGGAAGTGTCCGCTAACAGGATAGCCCGGTCAACGGCGACCGGGCGCCTCGATCGCTACTAGTCGCCTCGCGTCGGTCGACTACGCCAGCAGGTCCATGATGCGGCCCCGGTCGCGGTTCTGGATGCGCTGGCCCGCAATCGCTAGGTCGGACAGGATCCGGTTACGCGTCACTTCGGCGATTTCGCGCGCGACGTCGGCGTCCTCGATGCGCGAGCGCGCGGCTTCCTGGTTCTCGCGCTGCACGGCCAGCCGTTCCCGCTGCCGGTCCAGGTTGTTGTCGAGCGCACCGAGACGGGCCCGCTGGCTCGACAGGGTGTCCTGCGCGTTGTCGAGGGCGGCGAGCGTGTTCGGGTCGGACACGTCGAGGCCGCTGACGCCGAGTGCTTGCGCGCGGGCATCGTCGATCGCGACCTGCGTGCTGCCCCCGTCGCCGTCGGTGAGTTCGATGGCGCCGGTGCCGCTGGCCGAACCGTCGAGCAACGGCCGGCCGCCGAAGTCGGTGCCGGCGGCGGTCTGGTCGAGTTGGGCGGCGAGTTGGTCGTATTCTTGCTGGATGGTGGCGCGGTCGGCGTCCGACAGGGTGCCGTTCTGCGCCTGGATGGTCAGTTCCCGCATGCGCCCGATGGTGTCCTGGCTGGTGCCCAGGGCCGCTTCGGCGGTGCGCACGAGGCTCTGGCCGTCGGCGAGGTTGCGTTCGCCCTGGGCTGCGCCGCGGACCTCGGCTTCGAGCCGGCGTGCGATCGCCAGCCCGGCGCTGTCGTCGGCGGCGGAGACGATGCGCTTGCCGCTGGCGAGGCGCTGGCTGGCGCGGCTCTGGGCGCGGAGGGTTTGGCTCAGGAAGCGCCGGCCGAAGCCGCCGTTCTGGCCCTGGATCGAAAGGCTCATGGGTTCTCTCCTGCGACCCGGGGACTCCGGGTCGTGGGGCGAATCGACACCATCGGGTCGCGCCTTGACCGGCGCGTCCCGGAACGAGACCGCAACCGCAGCGCGGCGGTGC
>DRKG01000324.1 GCA_011051855.1 bacterium
GACTTCGAGCTCGACCGACGCAACCGCGATGCGGCGATCGCGGCGCTCAAGGGCATCGACCCCATGGCAGCACCGGCGCTGCTGCTGCTCGAGGCGGCCACCCGCGCGCAGTTCCTGCGCCTACCCGAACTGCGGGAGACCATGGTGCAGCGCGCGCTCGCGAAGCCCGCTCCGCTCGCGGACCAGCTGGAGATGGCGGCGATCCTGATGAGCGAACTGGCCGAGGTCGAGGCCGGGGAGGCGATCTACAGCCGGCTGCTGGCCGCCGCCGACGACGACGAACAACGCGCGAGGATCCGCTTCTGGCGAGCCGACGCGCTGCGCAACCGCGAGGACCTGCCCGAGAACACCGGCTTCGAGGAACTCGAGGCGCTGGCCCGCGAGCTGCCCGGCACCTACTGGGGCGGCATCGCCCGCGACCGCGTGCGCGCCAGCAAGCTGCGCCTCGGCGACCCCGGGATCCCGTTCACGGCGAAGCCCCTGGCCGGCGAAGAGGTTTCGCTGGCGGCGCTGCGCGGCCGGCCGGTGGTGCTGGCATTCTGGCGCACCGACGGCTACGGCACCGAACCGTTGGTCACGCTGCTGCGCGATCTGCGGCGCCGACACGAAACGCTCGCGATCGTGTCGATCTGCCTCGACGAGGATCTGGCCGAAGTGCGGCGCGCGGTGAAGTCGCTCGGCGTGGACTTCCCGGTGGTCGCCGATGGCAAGGGCCGACGTGGCGAAGTCCCGCTGCGCTGGTTCGTCGAAGGCGAAGTGGTGCACGTGCTCGACGCCGAAGGCCGCCTGGTCGGCATGGGCCTGACCGCCGCGACCAACGACGGCCGGCGAGAACTCCGCACGGTCATCGACGACGTCGCCGGCTGAGCACCCCGAACGCGAGCGCGACCACGGCCGCGCCCCCCTCGCCGAGCACGACCGCCACCGCCGGGGCGCGCGGAAACGGATCGGCGCGGCCATCGCCGAGCGCCGCATCGAGCAGGAGCAGCGTGCAGAACGCAAACAGCACCAGTTCCGGACCGATCCGGCCGCCGCGCCCGAGCCGCAAGCCGACCCGCAGCACGAAGACGAGCGCACCGACCAGGAGCAACCCCGCCAGGATCGGTGACAGGAACGTTCCGGTCGGCAGCAGCGCGCTGGTGCGCTCGGTGATCGCGATCTGCTCGACCGGCACGGTCAGAGCGTTCGCCAACAGCCAGACGGTGAACGCGGGCGCGGCCACCGCGACCGAAGTCCACGGCAGGATGCGCTGATTCACGGCGCGCACCGGCGTGCCGGCAAGGCCGCGCCGCCGCAGGCAGCGCACCGTGCGCAGCAGGAGCTGGGCCGAACCGATCAGCAACACGACGCCCGGCACCAGCAACGCCACGCCCAAGGACGGCATCGTCTCGACCGACAACGCGATCGCCAGCGCGGCGCAGAGCAACAGCCCGTAGGTCGACACACCGCTGCGACGCGGACTTCGTCGGCGGCGTGCCGGTGCCGGCCGCATCGCCACCTGCAGCAACACCACCGCCAGTAGCACGAACAGGGTCGCCGGCGTCTGTGGTCGCAGCACGTGGCCGCTGGCCGCGACCGGCGGCAGGACGGCGAACAGCCCACAGGCGAACAGCGCCTGCAGGCGGCCGCGTGCCAGCAGCACCGACAAGTAGAGCAGCCACGCCACCGCCGTGACGCCGAGGACCTGTGAGCGCCGCGCAGCCACCACCAGCGCCTGTTGTTCCCGGCGCCTGACCGGCCACGTTCGCGTCGGCACCGCTGCGGAGTGGAACAGGCGGGAGATCTGGCTGTCGACCTGCGCTGGGTGGTGGCGGCCGTCGAGGATGCGCGCCAGGCGCGCGCGTTCGCCGGCATCGGCGTCGGCACCGATCGACGCGCCCGCGACGAGCGTCGGCAACAACAGCACCAGGAGCCAGCAACACCACGCCGCGACCCGCGCACTGCGCGGGCCGGGCGGGGTGGCCCCGACCCGGTTCACCGTTCGCCGCCTCGCGCCGGTCCGTTCCTCATGGGATCGCCCCCCACGGGACCGCCCCTCACAGGGCGGCGATGCAGTCGATCTCGACCAGCGCGCCCTTCGGCAGCTCCTTCACCGCAACGCATGCCCGCGCCGGCTTGTGCTCGCCGAAGTGCCTGGCGTAGACCTCGTTGACGGCGGCGAAGTCGGCCATGCTGGCGAGGAAGATCGTCGTACGCACGACGTTCGGCAGACCCGCGCCGCCGGCGGCCAGCAAACTGGCGAGGTTCTGCATCACCTGCTCGGCCTGTTCGGCGGCGGTGCTGCCGACCATCTCCATGGTCTTCGGGTCGAGCGGGATCTGGCCCGAGCAGAACAGCAGATTGCCGGCCTTCACGGCCTGGCTGTAGGGACCGATCGCCGCGGGAGCGCGGTCGGTGTGCACGATTTCCATGGTCATGATTCGGTGTTCGTCCGTCCGTCGAGCAGTGGCCGCTCGCCCGGGAAGGGCAGCAAGCTACTGCCATCGGCTCCGTTCTGCGCGCACCAATCGGCGAATGCGGGCGCGGCATGGTCGATCGCCACCTGCCGCGTGTACCGTCGCGCCATGAAGGCCACCTTGCTCGTCGTCACCATCTCGCTGGGCATCGCGGACGCGGCCGTGGCACAGCTCACCGGCGGTTGGCGGCAGGTCCCAGCCCCTTGGCATCCGGCATTCGGCAGCAATGCCCGCTACGACTTCGCCTACGATGCCGTGCGCAGCGAGTGCGTGCTGATTCGGGCGTGGGGCAACTTCGGCGCCAACATCGCAATCGACACGTGGGATGGCAGCCACTGGCACACCCAGAGCACACCGCAGTCCCCCGGTGCGCCGGCGACCTACCAGTTCCAGGCGGCGGCGCATGACCCGGTGCGCGATCGGCTGGTGCTCATCGACTACCTCGGTGCAACCTGGGAGTGGGACCGCGCGCAGTGGACGATCGCACCTGCCACGCCGTTCGGCCCGCGCGAACTGGATCTGTGCTGGGACGCCGGCGCACAGCGCATCGTGACCGTGCTGCCGAGCGGCATCCACCAGTGGGACGGAACGTCGTGGACGCCCGTCGCCGGCAGCGCCTTGCCGCAGTCGTCCCCCTACAGCAGTGGCCTGCAGATCGCGCGCGACGAGACCCGCAACGTGCTGATCGCCTGCGGCGTCAGGCAGTTCGGCGGCCCGCTGACGTTGGTGTGGGACGGGGCGAGCTGGCACTTCGCGGCGACGGCACCGCGCCCAACCCGTACTGGCACGAAGATCCCTTCCCCGGCATCTCCTTTTCCGGCGGGCAGCTCGGCGTCTGCGCCAGCGCGATCACCGGC
>DRKG01000325.1 GCA_011051855.1 bacterium
CGTGCGCAGACCGTTCGCCCAGTCGACGACCGCGTCGTAGTCGATCAGGTAGTGGTTCAGCAGTGCGACGCCGGCGAGGTCGGAACCTAGCACGCCACCGAGCGCGCGCACTTCGCGATCCCAGCCGATCACCTCGTAGCTCTGGCCGCGCAACGGCATACAGGCCTGTTCGCCGAGCTCGCGTAGCGACAGGCGCACGACCAGCAGCCCCTCGACGGTGCCGCCGGCGCGACGGCCGAGCACCAGATGGCGGTTGTAGCGCGCGAGGTGTTCGGCGAGACCGCCCCGGAACGGGTCCAGCAGCGTGCCGATCAGCGGCGCCGAATAGCGGTGCACCTCGCCGACGCAGTCGCGGCCGAGCACGCGTCGCGACAGGGCCCGGATGCGCTCGACGACTTCGGCGAGCGCCGCCGTGTCGCCGCGCCGGTAGCCCTGGTAGAGCAGTCGCCGCAAGCCGGCCTCGAACGCGAGCTCGCGCCGCACCTCGTCCTGCAGCCTGGTCCAGAGCTCGTCGTGCTCCGGCCAGCGCGCGCGCGCGACCTCGGCGCACAGCTCGGCTTCGACCAAGAGCCCCACGTCGCGCAAGGCAACGAGCAGCGCCTCGGCACGGTCCCTGTCCGCGAGGGCGCCGCCGTTCCGCCACGGCCCGCGCAAGAGCCGCAGCCAGCGAGCGCGCAAACGGTTCCGTTCGTCGTCGACGACCGCCCGCGGCACCTGCCGGGCGAGCACCCCGAGGAACGCGTCGACGTCGCCGAGGCGCAGCAGCATCCGCCGGTAGGCGCGCTGATCTGCCGCCGAAGCGCCGCGCGCCAGCACGTCCCGCAGCACGCGCCGGGCCGCCAACGGCTGCCCGGTCGCGATCAGCAGATCGGCCAGCAGTGCTCCGCCGCCGCTCTCCCGGAACGTGCGCAGGCGGTCGCCGTCCTCCCGCAGCACGTCGAGCAACTGCGCTTTCTGCTCCGCCGTCGCGGTCGCCTGCAACCACGCGCGCACCAACGCCCGTACCCCGCTGTCGTAGGGCCGTTGCCGCAACGCCTGCAGCAGGGCCGCCCACGCCGGTCCGCGCTGGTCCTGCGCCAGCGCCACCTGGGCCTTGCCGAGATCGCCGACCCCGGGCACCCGCGGGTCCGGCCGGATGAGTTCGTAGACCTTCTCCGCCGCTTCGTAACGCTCCGCGCCGCGCAATGCCGCGGCGTAGGCGATCGCCACCAGCGGATGCCGGCCGCTGGCCGACAGCAACCGTTCGTAGATCGCGATCGCGCGGCCGCGATCGCTCGCACGCAGCGTGTGCGCCAAGCCGAGCCACGGCCACACCGAGCCCGGCGAGAGTTCGGCGGCGCGCTCGAAGCCGCGCAGCTTCGCCGCCGGGTCTTCGGTGACCCGCGCCAGCAGGTAGTGCGCGATCCCGTCCGCCGGCCGCTGCCGCACGCGTCGCCGTGCCTCGGTCAGCAACAGCCCACGCCGGCCGCGCGTGCGCAGCACGTCCTGGCGCAGGCGGTTGGCGTCGACGTGGTCGGGCTCCCGGTCGAGCACCGTCGCGATCTGCACGAGGGCGCGTTCGGGCTCGCCGCGTTCGACGGCTTGCCGCGCCGACAGGCACAGGCGGTCCGCCGGACGTTCGCCCCACGGCAGGTTGCCGACGCTCGCGGGTGGCATGCCGGGATCGGCAACCTGACATCCGAGCAGCAAAGACAGACCACACCAGGCCAGACGGGACGTCGCGTGGCGTGGGCGGCGGAGGACGCTCGGCATGGCCCGGTGATACCGCCAACGCCCGGCCGGTTCATCCATGTATCCACGGCGGGCGCCCGACCCGCCGGCGCTTCAGCACGATCTCCTGAGGACGCGGCCGCAGTCGTTCGAACAGGCGCAGGACTGCGGCCACGGCCGCCCCGAGGACGAATCCTCCGATGTGCGCCCACCAGGCGACGCCGGCCCCCTGGGCGCTGCCGAGGGAGCCCTCCACCAACTGCAGCAGGAACCAGTAACCCAGGAAGAACGGCGCCGGCAGCACGACGACGTCGATGAAGAAACCGAAGAGGATCAGCATCTCCACCCGCGACCGCGGATACAGCAGCATGTAGGCGCCCATCACGCCGGCGATGGCACCGCTCGCGCCGATCGTCGGCACCGGCGAGTCCGGGGCACTCAGCAGGTGCGCGGCCGACGCCGCCACCCCGCTGCCGAGGTAGAACAACAGGAACGGCAGGCGGCCGAACCGGTCTTCGACGTTGTCGCCGAAGATCCACAGGAACAGCATGTTGCCGAGGAAGTGCAGCCAGCCGCCGTGCAGGAACGTACACGTCAGCAGCGTCAGCCACTCGGGCACGTAGGCTTCGGACCAACCGGCGGCGCGCAACTCGAAGGTCACGCCGTGGTGCACGCGATACGGGATCATCCCGAAGCCGGCGACCAGTTCGCCGCGCGGGTCGGAGAGCTGCAGCAGGAACACCAGCGAGCAGGCCGCGACCAGCGCGTTGCGCACGACCGGCGGGCGGCTGGCCGGAATGCTGTCGCGCAGGGGGATCACGAAACCGCCCCCTGCTCGCGCCCGGCGGCCGCGATCGCCGCCTCGACGCGGCACGCGTCGCGCAGCGCCCGCACGTCGTGGGTGCGGATCCAGCGGGCCCCCCGCCGCGCCGCCCACAGCTCGGCGGCGAGCGTCGCCGGGCCCCGCTGACCGACCGGGCTGTCGGTGACCTCACCGAGGAACGACTTGCGCGAGACCGACACCAACAGTTCGCCGTAGTCGCGGGTCAGTTGGTCGAGCTGGCGCAGCACGAACAGGCTGGGCGAGGCGTCGCGGCCGAGGAAGAACCCCATTCCCGGGTCGAACACCAGCCGGTCGGCGCCGACCCCGACCGCCGCGAACGCCCGGCGGCGCTCGTCGAAGAACTCCCGCAGCTCGGCGAACAGGTCGCCGGCCCCGGCGGCCCCGCGATCGGCGCGCGGTCCGCGGCTGCGCGAGAACATCACCACGAACCGCACCTGCGGCGGAGCCGCGGCGGCGGCGGCGAGCGCGTCCTGGTCGCGGAAGCCGTTGACGTCGTTCAACCAGTCGACGCCGAGCGCAAGCATCGCGCGCATCACCTCGGCCTTGGTGGTGTCGACGCTGACGGATGCGCCGTCGCCGACGAGGGCCGCGACGACCGGTTCCAGCCGGCGGATCTCCTCGTCGGCGGCGACGTCTTCGGAGTCCGGGTGGGTCGATTCGGCCCCCAGATCGAGCACGTCCGCGCCGTCGGCCCGCAGCCCGTCGGCGTGCGCGAGCGCCTGGTCGGGCGACAGGTAGCGCCCCCCGTCACTGAAGGAGTCGCGGGTGACGTTGACGATGCCGAAGATGCCGGGCGGTTCCATCGCCGACGATCATCGCGAGAACCGGCTACGAACGCACGATTCGCACCGACCACACGGCCGTTCCCCACCCTCGTAGCACGACCAGAAGTCCTGCGCGCCGAAGCCCAAGCGCTCCGCCTCGGCCACGATCGTCGGCTTGTCCCAGCCGATCGTCGGGCTCTCGACGCGCACGCCGGTGCGCGTGCCGAGCGCCAGCATCGCCGTCGCCGCGTCCAGGAACGCCTGCGAGTTGTCCGGGAACGTCGCCGCCTCCTCGCGGTTGAAGCCGGCGACCACGCAGTTCGCGCCGACCGCCTCGCCGAGGGCAGCCGCGATCGCGACGAACACGGCGTTGCGCGCCGGCACCCAAACGGCCGCGGCACTCGCCCGATCGCCGGGCTGATCCGCAGTCGCCGACGGCAGCTCCCCCGCACCGACCGACAGGCGCGAACCGGCGAGCCGCATCCACGCGGCGAGCCACGGCAAGCGACAGACGTGCAGTTCCACGTCGAAGCGGGCCGCCAACGCCTGCGCGGCGCGCTCCTCCGGCCTCGCTGCCCGCTGGCCATAGTCGCAGAACACCGCCGCGCACAGCCGGTCGCCGCGCTCGCGAAAGCACGCGGCCGCCACCCCGGAGTCGAGGCCGCCGGACAACAGCGCGACGCCGATCACTGGACCGTGAACGTCACCGGCTGCGAACGCGCGTAGTTCACTTCCTGCCGGAAGCGCTCCGACAGCACGAAGTCGTCGGCCGTCGACAGCGTCACCGACACCACCAGCCGCGCCTCGACGAGCACTTCCCAGGCTCCCGTCGCGAGGCCCGCGACGTTGTTCGCACCGAGATCGGGGAACTGCACCGAGTCGGTGGCGCCGGAGCCGTCGCGATCGGGCCGCAGCAGATGCCATCGGCGGCCGTTGCCGTCGGTCGCGGTCAGGTCGAAGAAGCCGAGGCCGCCGGGCACCCCCGCCGGGTTGAGCACGTCGTCGTAGGTCACCAGCGGCGAACCGGTCGACGGCCCGCTCGGCGCGGCGACGACCGGAATGGCGGTCGCCCCGGTGCCCGGCACGATCTGCCCGGTCAGCGTGTTCAACAGCACGCGCACGCGGCTCACGCGCCCGCCCGTGTCCTCGGCCTCGGCCATCAGCCACGAGACCGGTCCGAAGCCGGCCAGTCCGGCGAGGATCGGCAGCGAGAAGTTCGCGTCGATGTCGTAGGCGGCTCCGGCATTCAGCGCCGCAAAGCCGATCCCGGTGACCAGTTGGCCCGAGAAGCCGAACAGGGAAGAGGTCACGCGCGCGCGCGGCAGGTCGACCAAGTTGGCGGTATCGAGACCGGTCGCGGCGCCGAAGTCGACCGTGTGCGGCCCGAGCAGCGAACCGACCGTGCCCGTGGCCGACAGCAACACGAGGTCGGCGTTGCCGGTCGAGCCGGCCGCGATCGGCGCCAGCGGCGCAGTCGGCGCCACCAGC